>JBBRWF010000380.1:0-4846 GCA_038249405.1 Anaerolineales bacterium | reverse complement strand
CATACACCACCCCGCTAATGATTGGCCAGATGCAGGTCATCAATATTGCCAACTTGCAAGAGGCCGCTTTTAAACTGTACGAACACAAAGCCGAATTGCTCGCTGCCGCGGATCAAATTGATCCCATCTTAAAGAAGTTTGGCGGCGGAGCGCGAGATCTGGAAGTACGAATTTTGCCAGAATCGCCCATTGGCGGTTTTCTTGTCATCCACCTAATCTATGATGTGCGTGATGCCATGGGTGCAAATGCTGTGAATACCGCCTGTGAGCGGCTTGCGCCGCAGGTGGAAGCCATCACTGGCGGCAAGGTGCATCTGCGCATTCTATCCAATCTTGCCGACCGGCGTTTATCGCGCGCGCGCTGCACCATCCCGCTGCAGGAGCTTGCTTTTGATACCTTCTCAGGTGAGCAGGTGCGGGATGGCATCATAGCCGCCTACGCATTTGCTGCGGTGGACCCTTACCGCGCCGCAACTCACAACAAGGGCATCATGAACGGCGTCGATGCAGTGGTGATCGCCACGGGCAACGACTGGCGCGCGATTGAGGCCGGGGCACACGCGTACGCTGCCCGTTCCGGAAAATACACCAGCCTTTCCACCTGGGGAAAAGACGTACAAGGCAACCTGGTCGGCACCCTTGAAATGCCCATGGCAATCGGCATCATTGGCGGCGCCACCAGGGTGCATCCCGCGGCGGGTGCTGCGATCAAACTGATGGGCATCAAAACAGCCTCCGAACTGGCTGAAATCATCGTGGCAGTTGGCCTGGCGCAAAACCTGGCCGCCCTGCGCGCACTGGCTACCGAAGGCATCCAGCGCGGGCACATGACCCTGCACGCCCGCCAGGTAGCTATCGCAGCAGGCGCAAGCGGTGATATGATTGAACGACTCGCTGCCCAAATGGTGGCAGATAAAACAGTCAGAATTGACCACGCAGTCGAGTTATTAAAGAAAATACAGGCATAATTCTCGGCCAAAAACCGAATATCAAAAACGCCAGGAACTCAGGAATACACCCATGACCACAACTCACAATTCGCAAAATTCCAGCACGCTGCTCAAGCCAGATAAACCGGTTGGCATCGTGGGCTACGGTGCGTATGTACCGCGTTACCGGCTGCCTGCCAAAGAAGTGGCCCGTGTTTGGACGGGTGGCAAAGGCGCTCTGCCGATCAAGGAAAAAGCCGTCCCCGGTCTCGATGAAGATGTGATTACCATGTCCATTGAGGCTGCGCGCAATGCAATGGCTCGCGCACAGATTGACCCGCATGAATTACGCGCTGTCTGGGTGGGTTCCGAGTCGCATCCGTATGCCGTCAAACCCACCTCCACCCTGGTGGCTGAAGCCATTGGCGCCGTCCCAAACACCCAGGCCGCAGATTGGGAATTTGCCTGTAAAGCCGGTACCGAAGCGCTGGTTGCCTCAATGGGCCTTGTCGGATCGGGCATGGCGCACTATGCCATGGCAATCGGCATGGATACTGCTCAGGGCAAACCGGGCGATGCGCTGGAATATACGGCAGGCGCAGGCGGCGCCGCTTATATTGTCGGCCCCGCCGATGAGTCCCTGGCAATCATTAACGCTTCCTATTCTTACGTCACCGACACCCCCGATTTCTGGCGGCGTGAATACCAGAAATATCCGGAACATGGCATGCGCTTTACTGGTGAACCAGCCTATTTCAAACATATTACAGAAGCCGCCACTGCCCTCATGCAGGCTTCAGGCACACAGCCAAAAGATTATCGCTGGGCGGTATTCCACCAGCCCAATACCAAGTTCCCGCAGCGTGTAGCAGGACAATTGGGCTTTAGCCTGGAACAGATCGAGCCTGGCCTGTTGGTGTCAGTGATTGGCAACACCTATGCAGGCGCCGCCATGATTGGGTTAACCGCCACGCTGGATGTTGCTCAGCCCGGAGATCGTATTCTCGTGGTTTCCTTCGGCTCCGGCGCCGGATCAGATGCTTTTGACATGCTGGTCACCGATAAACTGCCGGAGCGTTGTGACCGGGCCACAAAAACCCAGGAATATATTGCCCGCCGCACCGAGATTGATTATGCGGCCTATGTGCGTTTCCGCGGCAAATTACTGATGAAATAGGCACATCAAGGGCACAGCAAACATGATTGATATCGTCATTGCAGGAATTGGACAGACTGAAGCCGGCGAACTGTGGGAAATTTCGCTGCGGGAACTGGCCTATAAAGCCATTAAAAATGCCGTGGAAGACAGCGGCGGTCTGAAACCCCAGGCCTTGTTTGTGGGCAACATGCTGGCTCCCAACCTCTCAAATCAGGCTCACCTGGGTGCGCTATTGGCCGACTATGCCGGGCTGACCGGTATTGAGGCCGTAACCGTGGAAGCGGCGGGTGCATCGGGTGCTGCGGCCCTGCGCCAGGGTTATATTGCCATCACTAGCGGCATGCTGGATGTTGCGTTGGTGCTGGGCGTGGAAAAATTCACCGACAAAGTCGGCCCAGAGGTGGAAGCCGCGCTTGCCACTACGACCGATAGCGACTACGAGTCTATGCAGGGCCTCACGACCACTGCACAGGCGGCAATGATCATGCGCCGCTACATGCGCGAATATCAGGTTCCCTCAGATGGATTTGCCGGGTTTGCAATCACTGCTCATCAAAATGGAGCCGGGAACAAAAACGCCATGTTCCAAAAAGCCATCAAGCCCGAGGCCTACACCCGTGCTGAGATGGTCAGCGAACCGTTGAACATGTTTGATGTTGCCCCGAATGCCGATGGCGCCGCTGCGGTCATCCTTACCCGGCGCGACCTGCTCCCCAAAAACTTCAAACATCCCCTGGTGCGCGTCTCTGGATCTGGCAACTCATCCGATACACTTGCTATCCATGACCGGCAAAATATACTTGAATTCCAGGCTGCCCAAATAGCGACCCAAAAGGCGCTTAAAAAAGCGGGAATCTTGCTTGAAGATTTAAATTTCTTTGAATACCACGATGCTTTCAGCATTTACGCAGCCATCTCCCTCGAGGCGGCTGGTTTTGCCCCCCGCGGCGCAGGCTGGAAGCTGGCTGTAGACGGTTCGATTTATCGCAATGGCAAAATTCCTTGTGCCACGCAGGGTGGTCTTAAAGCGCGTGGCTTTACGGGCGGCGCCTCGGGTGTTTACCAGGCCGTGGAAGCAACCTTGCAGTTGCGCGGTGCGGCCGGGGTTAATCAACTAGCCGACCCACGTTATGGATTGATCCAATCCCTCGGCGGCCCGGCCTCCAGCGCGATAAGCCATGTACTGGAAAGAATAGACTAAGCTCGGACGAATTTGAAAAGTGGGCAGACAAACCTCTGCCCACTTTTTTTGTCAATTGCACCCGTCCCAGGTTTGATCGCAATAGCGCGCGCCAACCAAAAATATTTCCCAACCGCCTGACATTCTTGCAAAGATAGCTCTCTGATAGTTCTTGATAGTCACACGGAATACAATTAGGCTAAGAAATATTACTCAAGGAGTTGACAACATGGAAATTGCACGCCACTGGCGATTAAAACAACAGCGTTACGGTTTGATGGGCGAGGTTTGCCCGCACTGCGATTACAAGATTTTCCCGCCTCGCGACGTTTGCCCCAACTGCGGCGACGAAGCCAAAACACTTTATGCCTTCAGCGGCAAGGGTGAGGTTTTCTCTTACACCACCATTTACGAAGCCCCCAGCGGTTACGATGCCAATGCCCCTTACACCGTAGCCATTGTTAAACTTGACGAAGGCCCCATGGTGACCGCTCAGTTAACCGATGTGGGCGACCAACCCGTTGAGATCGGCATGCCGGTTGAGATGGTCACACGTAAGATCCGCAATGACGGCGATGAACGCGGCGTGATTGTCTATGGGTATAAGTTTAGACCGGTGCTTGCCGGTCCGCGGTAAGCACTTTTTCAAGTAAAGACCTTAAAAAGTGTTCTCCCAGCCAGGAGAACACTTTTTTGATTCGTTTTCAGAAGCGGCTGTCAATCCAATGGGTTACGTACCGTCTTTGGTCCTCGATTGTTAACATGAGTGTCAGGACATTCCGATGAAGAAACAGTAAGGCATTGAGCGCCTGGTTCTGGGTAGATGATGATACGTTCTCATCTTTTGCCGGGTGGGTGAGGAAGGCTTCGACCTCTGCGAGGCCCATTTCGGCCGAATGGCGTTTGTTATGATGAGAATATAACGCCTGGCCCAGTGAACATTGGTTTTCTCAGTGACATAGGAATAATGCTTCAGACGGATTGCATCACGAAGCTGGTCGAGTAGTTTTCTCGAGATTGGAGTTGATGGATCGCTCTTTGATGTTTGGGTCCGAAAGGTGAGGATGTATAATATTATTAATTATTTGTTGCAGCTACTTGTTTGAATTAACCAAGTGTAATTGCAGTATAAATATAATTTTAATTGGCTATACAGCATAATTGCAGCGTATCATGAGTCCGTATGATTTAAGCCACCTCATGTTTCAACCTGCTACCTTAAAATCCGGCTCAGTGCATTGACTTGTTATAGGTCATCAGGGGTTACTTTCCTTACATCTGGCTGTTACTGATTGCTGCCTTTCTCCTAGTAAAATTGGCGCTGGACATGCCGCATCCGCGATGGTCCTTTTCAAAAAGCAAAACAGGCATTCAAGTAATCACTCATTAGCAAAGTCTCAAAGCTGGTATTATGAAAACCCCCGTCAAATTATTTTTGCCGTTTGCTGTTCTGGCTCTTTTTATACTTGCACCTTCTCAAGAGCAGACAGTCCGTCCATCGTTGAATGCTGAGAAGAATCCCATCGCTGTAAACACCCAAAGCCAGGTTGCGCCGGTCAAGAAAACGGTCTTGCTGTT
>JBBRWF010000379.1:0-4854 GCA_038249405.1 Anaerolineales bacterium | reverse complement strand
CACGGCGCAGATTATGTGATCCACAGCGCCACAAAATACATCTCTGGTCACGGCGACGTGATGGCTGGCGTGATCGCCACTTCTGAAGAAAACAAGAAAAAACTATACGAAATGAATAAAATGATAGGGGCCACCCTGGGCCCATTCGAAGCCTGGCTGGCACTGCGCGGTCTCAAAACCCTGCCGCTGCGAATGCGCCAGCAATGCCAGAATGCCCAACAGGTGGCTGAGTGGCTCAGCCAACACCCGCATATTTCGAAGGTAAATTACCCTGGGTTGCCCAACCATCCGCAGCATTTACTCGCATCTCAATTATTTACACCGGGATATTTTGGCGGTATGCTCTCTTTTGAAATCGCCGGAGCCGATAAAGCGGCCGTCTTTCACTTTATGGAAGCCTTGCAGCTGTGCATCCCCGCCACCACCCTGGGCGATGTTTACTCTTTGGTACTGCACCCCGCTACTTCATCTCATCGCAGCCTGACCCCGGAAGAACGCATCCAGGTCGGCATCCCCGATGGCTTGGTGAGACTTTCTGCTGGCATAGAAGATATCGCCGACATCATTGCCGATCTCGATCAAGCTCTCGCTGCCTGAAAAATTTCCCCCCAAAAAACAACCCGTTCTCCCGCGAACCAGCGGAGAACGGGTTCCAAAATAATCTAAATTACAGAACAAACTGGCAGAATAATGTCCCGCGAGCGTTCTTTTCCAGCTTTGCAATTTGCTCCACATCGCGTCCCAGGTACTCTTGCAGCAAAAAGGCATCCATCCGACACAATTCAGGGTGGCCCGACACCAGTTGACTGTACGGGCAATTTTCAAAAATGATACGCGGCGCTGCCGCATGCGCTTCCCAACGCGCCTCATAACCTAAACGGTTAAGTTGTTCGATACTTACCGCCAGGCGGCGTGTAATATTAACGCCGCCATTTGGAGATGAGCTTGAATGCTCCCCCTTCAAACGCACTGCCAACGCCTGCAAATACACATCCCGCTTCTCTTCGGTTACGTTTTCCCTTATTTGTTCAAGCAACGCCCCTGCCAATCCTGATAGATGTTCCCCAAGCGCTGTCTCCGCCAGACCGAAAATCTGCACCGGCCGCCCCGGCCCTTCCGCCGGGCGCATACCCAGCACTTTCACTCGCTTATCTGAAACCAGTATTGAAAGGTGCCGCCTCACATTGGAAGCGGTTGCCCTCAGAGAGCGGCTGATCTCAGCCGCACTTGCTCCTTTGTGTTGGCTTAGGTATGTCAAAATACGTTGTCGGGAAGTCTGAGATGTCATGACATTTGTCATCTTATCATCACATCTTCAATTATGCAAACATATATTTGCATAATTCGGTTGACGTACCCGCATCCATCCGCTATAATTTTCACAATCATGGCAGAATCTTTGAATTGGGACGCCACCTACGCGATTGCGCTGGCATTAAAAAAAGCCCACCCGCAAACTCAATTGGCTCAAGTTTCACTTCAAATGATTTTCAAATGGACGCTGTCACTCCCCACTTTTGAGGATGATCCAGCACTTGCCAACGATGACATCCTTGCAGCAATATACCAAGACTGGTACGAGGAGACACTATGAGCGCAAATGAACTCAACCTGCCGGAATTTGAAGTCCCGTCAGAATTAGACGGAAAGGTTGCCGTCACCACGCTGGACCGGATCTACAATTTCGGCCGCCGTTCATCCATCTGGCCTATGATGTTTGGTCTGGCCTGCTGCGCAATCGAAATGATCGCCGCCCAGGCGGCCCGCTACGATATGGCCCGCTTCGGCATGGAAGTAATGCGACCCAGCCCACGCCAGAGCGATGTCATGATTGTTGCCGGCACCGTTACAAAGAAAATGATCCCTTCCATCGTGCGCCTTTTTAATCAGATGCCTGAGCCGAAATACGTTGTCGCCATGGGCGCCTGCGCTTCTGGTGGCGGCCCATTCAAAGAAGGCTACAATGTGGTGGCTGGCATCGACAAGTTCCTGCCTGTGGATGTCTACATTCCTGGCTGTCCTCCCACCCCTCAAGCCCTTATGGCTGGCATGATCAAGCTCCAGGAAAAAATTGACAAGCAGTCCCTCAAGCAAGTACGCTGGTATAAAAAAGGCGGCGACTCGGTGGAAGTAGCAGTTCCTTTCCTTGGGCCAGACCTGATCGATCCTCGCCGTATTCCCGAAATCAAAGCCAAAGCTGCCGAATTGGCCAACCCACCCGCCCCGGCCGCCGAAATCGCCTAGGAGCTATGACACATGGCTACCCCTGTAATTACTGAAACACTTGATCTCTCTGCCAAATTCCCTGGTGAAGTCAGCGCCGATACCCGTCCCGGTTATTCCGGTTGGATGATTGCGAAAGAATCTCTCCTAACAGTAGCCAAATCCATCCGCGATGAATATGGTTACGATCTGCTTTCATCCGTCACCGGTGTGGATTATCCTGAACAAAACAAGCTGGAAGTCGTTTACCACGCCTATAAAACCACAGGTGGCCCGGCGTTGGTTTTCAAGACCCAGACCGAGCGGGTTGACCCGGCTGAAGTGCCTTCTCTCTATTCCATCTGGCCCGGTGTTGAACTTCAGGAACGCGAAGCCTGGGATCTGTTCGGCATCAAATTCACTGACCACCCCGACCTGCGCCGCATTCTCATGTGGGAAGGTTTTGAAGGCTTCCCCATGCGCAAAGACTGGAAAGAAGCCTTTTACGAAGAAGAAAACAAGCCACTCAAGAGCCGTTGGCCCGAAGGCAAGCACACTTATGCTGAAAAGAAGAACCCCTATGGCGACAACATCATGTTCAAACCAGGGTTCGATCCCGAAAAATGGACCCCAACAGATCCTGAAGAAGCTCTCTACGCCGCTCTGAAGAAATACAAAACCGAAGAAAAAGACGGCATCAAAACTGATCATATTATCGTTAATATGGGCCCGCAACATCCTTCCACGCACGGAGTTTTCCGCGCAGTGGTCGTGCTGGACGGCGAAACGGTTGTCAGCCTCAAGCCGGTCATGGGCTATTTGCACCGCAATCACGAGAAAATTGGTGAGCGCAATACCTTCCTGCAGAACATGCCCTATACCGACCGCCTGGATTACTTTAACTCCATGTACAACAACTGGGGCTATGCCCTCGCGGTTGAAAAACTCATCGGGGTGCAGGTTCCTGAACGCGCAGAATATATCCGCGTTATCATGGGAGAACTAAGTCGTATCCAAAATCACCTGATTCTCTTTGGCATGCTCTGGAACGACCTGGGCGCATATTTCACCCCCGCGCTGTATGCCTTTGAAGAACGCGAACTGATCCTTGATATTTTCGAAGCCGTCAGCGGTTCGCGCATGATGTGCAATTACCATCGCTTTGGCGGTGTGGTGCGCGATATTGATGAAACCAACATGAAAAAGATCAAAGAATTGGTTTTCGAACGCTTACCGCGCAAGGCCGAAGAATTCGATCGCTTGCTTTCAGAAAATGAGATCTTTGTTTCGCGTATGAAAGGCGTTGGATATCTAAGCCCCGAAGATTCTATTGCCTTTTCGGTCACTGGCCCCAACTTGCGCGCTGCAGGCGTTCCATACGATATCCGCCGCGCCGACCCTTATGGGATCTATGACCGGTTTGATTTCGACATCCCCGTACGACATAACAGCGATTTGCTCGACCGCTACTACGTGCGCGTTGATGAGATCATCCAATCCCTGCGAATTCTGCAGCAAGCCCTGAAGCAGATTCCAGAAGGACCATTCCTGGCTGGCAAGCCTCAGTATCAAGTGCGCGTCCCTGCTGGCGAATCCTATGGCCGTGTAGAAGCCCCAAAGGGTGAACTTGGTTATTATGTTGTTTCAAACGGCAAAGGCAATCCATATCGTTACCACATCCGCACCCCATCGTTCGTCAACATCACTTCGGTGGAAAAAATGTGCGTTGGTACCAAAATCGCAGACTTTGTAACCATCCTGGGCATGGTCGATATCGTGCTCGGCGAACTCGACCGGTAGGAGCGTGAATTATGTATGGTCAAGGCTTATTCAAAGGTCTCAGCGTTACCCTCTCTCGCTTCGTGGAATCCTATACCGAAGATTTCCGCTGGTTGCTCAAGCGTTATAGTAGAGTGGACTTTCGAACCAGTAAAGACACCCGCGGCACATTCACCATCGAATACCCGGAAGTGAAGCTGCCCACCCCCGAAGAATTTCGTTATGTGCCATTCCTCGTGTATGACGAAGGCGAAAACGGCGTAAAAAACATCCGCTGCACCTCTTGCGGCATCTGTGCCAAAGCCTGCCCTCCTCAATGCATTTGGATCGTACGTACTAACGACCCATCCACCGGGCGCCCTCTACCCCAACCGGCTGAGTTCTATATCGATGCCGATGTTTGTATGAACTGCGGTTTCTGTGCAGAATATTGCCCATTCGATGCGATCAAAATGGATCACGATTATGAAATCGCTTCCTATGGTCGTAACTTGCTGAACAAAGAACGCCTGATGAAACCAGTCAGCTACTATGCGGGTATCCGTCCAAAAAATAATGCCCGTGAAGAAGCTGCCCGCGCCGAAAAAGCAGCTGCCAAAGCCGCCAAAGCGTGATCGCGCCAGACCATCTGCAACTCTGCATCGGTTGAAATCCTGTCCGTCGGTAGAGCATCTCGCCCCAACTCGATGTTCATGACCTTGGCTCGACGGCTGGGGGCGTCGAAAGGAGGTCGACAACGACCCAATTCTACCCTCACTCGCCCTAAGTCGAACGACGTGTCAGCCACCAGACGTGCAAGAGCCGTCGCTGCGATTCCCACGGCTCTAGTCGCCAGCACCTGATTTCCGTAGCCGTCCGTTTCGCCGACCCAGT
>JBBRWF010000378.1:0-4870 GCA_038249405.1 Anaerolineales bacterium | reverse complement strand
CCAGCTCGATGGTTTCGAGTGCAATCCTGCCAGCCTTGCTGTCCGCGCTCATGGCCATAGCCAGTGGGTCAATGACCACGTCTTCAAGTGGAATCCCGTATTTCGCGGCGCGCTCAATGATGCGTGCTGCGACTGCAAAACGCGCTGCGGCTGTAGCCGGGATGCCGTTATCGTCCATGCACAGCCCAATCACTGCAGCACCGTGTTCTTTGGCCAGAGGCAGTACACTCGCCAGGGAACGTTCCTCGCCATTGACGGAGTTAATCAAGGCTTTGCCTTCATAAATTGAAAGCGCGGCTGCCAGCGCAACCGGGTTGGCGGTATCAATACACAACGGCACATCGACTACTTCGGTGACATTGCGAATGATCTGTTGAATCAGCGAGGGTTCGTCAGCACCCGGAACGCCGGCATTGATATCCAACCCCGCAGCCCCTGCTGCCACCTGGTCGAGAGCGTCTTTACGCACGATGTCAAAATTACCAGCTTGCAGTGCTTCCAGGACAGCCTTGCGCCCGGTGGGGTTAATGCGTTCGCCAATGATGGCGGTAGGCAAATCCCTGTTGATCTTGATCGTTTTTGTTTTCGATTTCAATAAGGTGGTTAGATTTTCGCTCATTGCTAAGCCCCCATCAAGGTTTGTGCCAGGCTCACCGCACGGCTGGCATCGGAGGAAAACCCATCGGCGCCAATCTGATCGGCGTAGGCCTGTGTCACAGGAGCACCGCCAATGATGATCTTGACCTTGTCGCGCAATCCAGCCAGCTGGATTGCTTCAACTGTATTTTTCATGTTTGGCATGGTGGTAGTCAGAAGCGCTGAAAAGGCCACAATATTTGCACCACCAACGGCGATCGCTTCGACAAACTTCTCCGGGGTCACGTCCACGCCCAGATCGATCACCTCAAAACCAGCACCTTCAAGCATCAAAGCCACCAGGTTTTTCCCGATATCGTGCAAGTCGCCTTTGACGGTTCCAATCGCGACCTTACCAGCAGATTTAACATCACTGCTCAACAGATGAGGCTTCAGCAAGCCCAACCCAGCCTGCATGGCGCGGGCCGCAATCAACATTTCGGGCACAAAGTAGTCACCTTCTTCAAACAGCCTGCCAACTTCTCTCATGGCTGCGATCATGCCTTCGTTTAGAATGAAACCAGGTTCAAGTCCCGCATCCAACGCGAATTGAACGCTATCCTTTGTGCCGTTAACATCGCCTTCCAAGATGGCATTGTAAAGTGCTGCAAGTTTTTCATTCATGTTTGTTATCCTTTTTGGTATGTTTTTTTAGAACTCGTCTTTAGAGCTTTATAACGAATGAACATGCTTGTGATCAATCCGTCAATGAGTTAAACCGTATGATTATTTCCCATGAATGTGTGCCTTCTGGCTCAACCATGGACAGCCGTTTGTTGTTCCAGGCAAGTGTGATGGCATCATAATAACCACTCGCTGGTTCAAAGGCTACTGAAGCTACCTGGTTCAATGAACCTTCATCAATCCATACTCCAAAATAGGGCAAGACAGTAGCATCCCAGGACATGCGCAGGTGCGCGCCGCTGATTGGGTCGAGCAGGGCTGCCCAGCCAATGGGTTGATCTGGCAGAATGTAGAACTTACGCCCGGTTTTACGTTCCGGAGAACGTACAATGTCTTGAGGGTAAGTCAAGCCATCCTCACCAATCCTGGCCGGCCATGCGTTGATCGTGCCTTGCGCTCCCCATTCAGCGCCTCTCTCAAGAGGCAGTACGTTGACCACCTGGTGTACTGCAGGCGGCAGAAGGATCTGGTAACCTGGGTTACAGGCAAACTGAGGGTGGGCTGTCCACAGGTAATACAGCGGTTCATCACTGAGGTTGGTCAATGTATAAAAGAAGTGTATTTCCTGCGTGCCAGCCAGGGCGATGCTTCGCGCCAGATGATATGGAAGTGCCTGTCCCTGCACCGAAAGTGTTAGCTGATCTTCGTCAGCATCCAGCGACCATGGCAAGGTCCATACCTCTCCATGATCGGGCAGGCTGACACCGTTTAATTTTCCCGGGGCGGGATAATTTCCCGAGATGATGGTGGGAAACATTTCATCCCAGCCGCCTGGCGTTAGCGTGTTGAAATCGGCTCCATAGTCTATTTTCCGGGTTGGGTGTGATTGACCTGGTGCAAGCAACCATTCGTGCTCATGGTACTTGTCAAACAGAGAAACGATGCGCCCACCTGTCTCAGGGACAACAACTACTCTAAGACCGCTGTTTTCAATTGAAAACCCATCTAAGCCCTGCCATTTTGTTTTTTGAATGTTAGGTTTCATCAATCATCTCCGTTGAATTTCTGATGACAAACTAAAACTCATCAAAGGCAATTTGTGCAGCAGGAACCCCAATATTTTTCAGCATTACCGTGGCAGCCTGGATCATCACTGGAGGGCCGCAAAGAAAATAATCGATACTTTTCGGGTCTGGATGCGAGTCGAGATATTCGCGCATCAAGACTTCGTGGATAAAGCCCGTATGCGACTGCCAATTATCCTCAGTCCGAGGTTCTGACAGGGCAACATGGAAGCTGAAGTTCGGGTTACGGCGGGCGATGTCTTCAAAATAATCCTGGTAGAACATCTCTTGTAACGAACGTGCGCCGTACCAGAAACTTACGTGCGCAGGCGTCCTGATCGTTTCAAACAAATAAGAAAGGTGAGCGCGTAAGGGTGCCATACCAGCGCCTCCACCCAGGTACACCAGTTCTCGCGCTGTTTCTTTGACATGAAATTCGCCAAATGGGCCAATCGCGGTAACAATGTCACCGGGCTTCAGACCAAAGATATATGCTGAACCGATACCAGCGTTGCAGTCAATGCCGCGCGGCGGCGTCGCCAGGCGAACGTTAAAACGCAGCTCTTTATCGGTAGCCGGGTTGGTTGCCAGGGAGTAGTTTCGCCGGCAGGGAACCGGGTTGGATGCCTCGAGTTCAAAAATACGCTGCGTTTCCCACGCATTCGAATAAGATCCGCCAACTTCCACATCCGCCAATGGTTGCCTGGAATAGGCCGGTATATCGATCTGCATATAATCCCCGGGCTGATAGGCAGGCAGAAGTGAACCGTCCGCTGGTTTAAGCACAAGTTCCTTGATAAAGGTTGCCACGTTCCGGTTGCTGACCACTCGGAAAGTATAGGTTGGCACTGACTGGGTGACACCAGCCCCACCCGCCGAACTCAGATCCACCAGCAGCTTTCCGCTGCTTTCACGAACCGAGTAGGTTTTCAGTCCTACGCACACGGGCAGACGCTGCGGGGAGCCATCCCGAATGTCAAAGCGGCCATTATGTTTGGCGCACTCGATGATGGTACC
This sequence comes from Anaerolineales bacterium, assembly GCA_038249405.1. Lineage (GTDB taxonomy): Bacteria > Chloroflexota > Anaerolineae > Anaerolineales > Villigracilaceae > UBA5195. The sequence continues at coordinate 1,529 of JBBRWF010000378.1, read as the reverse complement.
TTTGACCATACCGTCCGCCAGGTGGGCATTGCCATGCGTGCACAGGCCTTCTGTTGCATAAAATTTACCGTCAGCTGCGCGGTAAATTGCATATGTTTTTTGGTCGCGATCAAAGCGCAGCACGTCTTCTTTTTGCAGCATATGCACGCCGCAAACTTCCAACCATCCATCCTCCAACGCATTGCCATCCAATATTATTCTTTGGTCCGTTTCAGACATAGATGGACGACCCGATGGCCCAGGCAGCTTCCGCTTTACACAATAGCCGGGCTCCCGTACCTGGCGCAGCACCGTCGGAATGATCTCTTTGTAGGCTTCCAGTAACCCATCGTAAGGCTTCGGTGAGTCTGCCTTAATCAATTCATGCAGTTTTGGCAGGGCATGGTAAGGCACCAGGGGGAACATGTGGTGCTCAACATGGTAGTTCATGTTCCAGTACAGGTAGCGATTGATTGGATTCATGGTAACAGTCCGGCAATCCAGGCGATGATCGAGCACGTTTTCAGCCAGCCCGGCATGCTGGGTGTATCCGTACACCACCATCAGCCAGGCGCCGTAAAGATTGGACAGACCTATGTACATTAGCGGCAGTATGCTGTGGAAATATATTGAAAAGGCGATGATCCCGGCATAGATCAGCACATAAATGCGCGCCCGGGCGATCAATTTTCCTTGCTCACTTTTTGGAATGTATGTGAGTTCATCTGTTGTCAACTTACCGGTGAGGTGCAAGAACACATTACTCAAATACATCCGAAAAGCCATCACATTAAAGAAGTTTGTAAAAAATATCGCCAGGTTCGGGGGGCGCTGTACTGCGATCTCCGGGTCCAAGCCAACGATCAGGGTGTCGCTGTGGTGCCGGGTGTGGCTCCAGCGCCAGCGCACCGATTCACGCAGCACCATGAAGGAGGCCAGTTCATAAAGCGCGTTGTTCATCCAGTCTGTCTTGAAGGCTGTCCCGTGCAGTGACTCGTGCCAGCGGGAATCGGAAACAGAAGCATACAACACACCATAAATAGCAAAAGGAATGACCGCCCACAAACTGCCCCACAGCAGGTATCCAATGGTTCCAAAGATAACCAGCAATGCGAACCATAGCAGCGTATCGCGAATTGCAGGCCCATCGCGGCGTTTGAGCAGCTCGCGCATTTGCTCTTTGGGAATTGGCGAGGTATACCAGGTTGCATCTGCCAGACCCTTTTCTATTGCCAGGGCGGTATCTTTTCCGGTCAGGCTGTAATCATTCAGTCGGAATTCGCTTCCTAAATTTTTCTCCACAAGGCCTCCTAAAATATGGATAAGCATACCGATAAGGAAACTGTCTAAACCTGGTTTATGAACCCGAATAATCCGGGTCTGACTGCCTACACCGGTGCGGTCGGAAAACCTAATTTGCCGGACTGGGTCTGCGGGTTGCTACCAACGTTCAACCCGTTTTAATATTTCCAGTTCCTGCTCTTCGTTCTCAGAAGGCAAGCACAGCAGCAGTCCCTCAGGCCGCAGGGCAGAAATGAGCGGCTCCAGGT
>JBBRWF010000377.1:0-4871 GCA_038249405.1 Anaerolineales bacterium | reverse complement strand
TACCCGGCATCGTCATCATGGACAATGAAGGCCGATTCACATTCCGGAAGCCAGTCTGCCAGAATATCGTGCGCCACAGGGATATCTTCTTCGACATTGTCGTAGATAATATGGCGGTAGTTGCGCGTTAGAAAGCTGCGCACGGTAATGTCGTTCCACAAGATATGGGTAAACATTTCCAGTTGGAGTGAAAAGTCGAGCAGGTTGTGTTCGAGGCAGTATTGACGAAACTCGTTGGCGCAGGTTTGCGCATCGGCATATACGCGGCGCTGGGCGGGTTCACCGGCCCAGGCAGCGGTCAGCCGTTCACCGATTTCAAGATGGGAAAAACCGATCATGGCGGCTTTGTTTAGATTGTCGAGGATCTGGCTGTACAAGCGGTTGCGATCCATGACAACTGACTCAAACCAGCCTTCTTTGAGATGAGGCCGGACAAGCCTTGCCATAAAATATTGGGCGGTTTCGAGGGTAAGGAAAACTGGTTGGTCCTGGGGCCGGGCAAACCCGGCCATGTCGGCGGCGAGAGGCCAGAATAAATCTGCCATGCGGCGCGCCAGGCCGCCGATGGTGGCGGGCGTTACTTGACCCCCCGCAGCCATCTGGGGGCTGGATAAGTAGCTGGTATAAGGATCTTGCAGTGTGCGTTGGGGGGTGAGTACCAGGATTTGATCGGCAGGGATGCCATTATCGAGCAGAAAGCGCATGCGCTCGACTGCAACGGTGGTTTTGCCGCATCCGGCTGGACCGCGCAGAAATATTTTTGAGCGGATGGGCGATTCGATAATGGAAAGCTGATCAGCGGTAAGCATAGGGCAGGCTCAGACTTGATTTTCCAGTTTTAGATATTTACTGAATAATTTGGTGACTCTTTGCCAGGCGTCTTTGGATGCTTCGGGAATGTAAACCTTCTCATCGCTGTCGCGGAAGAATGCATGGCCTGAATTGGGGTAAACAATAATTTCATGCTGCACCCCAACCTGATCGAGCAGCAGGTCGAACTGTTCCACTGTTCCGATGGGAATTGAAACATCTTTATCGCCAAAAAGCCCGAGTACCGGGCAGTGGATGGCGCCCAACTGGTCAAAGATCTGCTGCATGCCGCCGCCGTAAAACGTGCAGATGGCATCCAGCGGGCGGCTGATGCCGAGGCTGAGCGACATGCGCCCGCCGAAGCAAAAGCCAACGCTGCCGATCTTGCCGTTGCAGTCAGGGTGATTTTTGAGGGCATCAAACAGTCCGCATAACTCGAGCGGTGCGCCAGGCCCATATTTTTGGACGAGGGTCACGGCTTTATCACCATTGCCCGGCTCGGCCAGTTCTCCGTGATATATATCCGGGGCAAAGGCCAGGTATCCAATTGCAGCGAAGCGGTCTGCGATTGAGCGGGTTTGGGCATCCAGACCCCACCATTCCTGAATCACGATCACGGCTGGCCAGGGGCCGGTGCCAGAGGTGGGTTTTGCAAGGTAAGCGGAGAGTGGACCCATCTCAGTTAGTGTATTCATGATTTCTCCTGAAATTTATATGGAAAGGTGGCGGTCACTCTATGTGGTTCCAGCGCGAACAGGCTTGCCTGTCATCCGCTGGGGGTGGGTGTTGCGCTGAAGGGGTCTTCTGTAGGGATATCATCTATTGGCATGGGCAGCGCTTGCGGTAAGGTAATAGGCTCCGCTGGCGGCCATACCGTTGATTGAAGCCACAACCGGTTTATTTTTTCGCAGCTTGAGAATCTCAAGATACATCGCTTCTGTGTCTGCGACTGTGCCGCCGGGGCTGTCCAGCACCAGCACAACCGCAGAAATTTCTGGATGTTCGCGTGCATAATCTATTTGTGAAGTGAAATAGTAAGCGCTGTATGAATCGATGGGGGCATTGATGTATATCAAGCCTACTTTGGGGCGCGGAATAAGGGCTGAGAGTAAAATTCCAACGATCAGCGGAAGTACGACCCACATCAGGTTCTTACGGCTGTTTTCCCAGGATGGTGATTTCTTTTCTTCAGTCATTTGCGCTCCTCTTCATAGTAGCTTTTAGCATACACTAGCCAAATAGACTTGTCAATATAGATAGGGTTCTGCCAGCAATTCTACTAATGAACAAAGTTCATTTTCTACCAGAATGGCATTCCTTTGCCTTGGCGTCACTTATTATGGATATTTACATGATTGCGGTGGTACTTGAGACCCTATCCCCCTGCCCCCTTTCCCGCTGGCAAGAATAATTTTTTGTTGTGCGGGTTGTGCGGGAAAGGGGAAAATCTTTTTTTGAGAGACTGGGGTGCTTAGCTCCCCAGTCTCTCAAGCTCTCAGCCCGTCTTGCTTGCGCTATTCGAGATCATTTTGAGGCGAGAAAATAGGGAATGCCGGGTGAAAATGGCTATTTGGCTTCCGAGAGTTTAGCGGGTGTGGCTATTCGTATATTGCCAAAGCCATAATGAGAATTGCTGGAGTTTTGCTCCAGGACGTTCTTGAGAAATTTGGTTTCAGGCTTATACTGCGGAGCACAGGGAGAACGCGGAGATTTTTTTTTGCAGATTTCACAAAGAATAGCCTGAATCTATGCGTTTGCGGAAAGGTGACGGTCACCTTTACAGGGATAATGGGGCTTTAAAATAATAAAAGGACGCGGTCGCGTCCTCTTGTTTGAAAAAAAATACCCCGCACATGCCGTGTGTTGCGAAGTTTTGAACCTGCTTTAGGCAGGTGGACTCCTACCCGGATACTCCGCCTTGGCCAGGGCCTATCGCGTTGCATACCGTAAGATGAGAAGTCCTTTTATGGAGTGTTGGCTCAAAACCGAGAGTGCAGCATCACGTACACAGCAGGGCATATGTCTTATACCACAAACTCAAGGTAGAGGGGAGAGGTATGTTTTGTGCCGGGTTCAATGACCCTTTTCAGAGTCTGGGTGTTCACTCAGCAGCTGCACAGCATGTTCGAGCACAGGCAGAACCACTTGCAAATTTTCAAGCGCACCCCTGGGGCTGCCGGGCAGGTTGATGATGATGGTTCGGTTGCGAATGCCGGATATGGCGCGTGAGAGCATGGCGTGCGGGGTAACTTTAAGGCTGGCTGCGCGCATGGCTTCATCCAGACCAGGTGTAAGGCGTTCAAGCACCTGGCGTGTGGCTTCGGGCGTCACATCGCGCGGAGAAAAGCCGGTGCCGCCGGTGGTGAGGAGTACATCGAAACGGTCTTCGTCTGCCCATTTTGTGAGGATGATTTGGATGGCTTGCTGCTCATCGGGTACGATGGCGGTTTCGACAAGCTGCCAGCCGTGGGAGGTCACTTCCGCTGCCAGAATTGGGCCGGAGGTGTCGGCGCGCTCGCCGCGGGATGAGCGATCTGAAACTGTAAGAATGCCAAAGCGCATATCTGCCGCCTGATAGAGGTTTATATAAAATCAGAGTATATACTAACGTTGTGTTACTTTGACCGTTATTAACCATCTCCGCCAGGAACATGCGGAGTGAAAGAACCCCGGCCCCCGACCTACGCTGAAAATCGGAAGGGGGAGACAAACGATTTTTATGTGGAGTTTTGCGCCAAGAACTGGCGCAAAACTCCACAGGCAGGGCAAACAACCGATATTCATTCGCTGGATGGCCAAATTCAGGATGATTGTTCGCCGCCAGGAATATGCGGGGTGAAAGAACTGTTTTGAAGTACCGTGGGCAAATACAAATCAGATCACTTTTCCGTAAAGTTGAACCTGATCCATGGCTTCCCAGCCAATTTGATTGTAAAAATCGCAGGCGCTCTGGTTGCCTTTTTTTACCAGCAAATAGGCTTTGCGGCAGCCCTTGCTGCGCAGGCGGGTTTCAAGCTCTTGCATCAAGCGGCTTGCCAGCCCTTGACGACGATGGCGGCTGGCAATTGCCAGGTGATAGATCATGCCTCTGCGGCCATCAAACCCGCCGATCACGGTTCCCAGCAATTCTCCATCTTCTTCTGCTACCAGGAAAAGGTCCGGGTCGCGCTGCAGCTTTTTTTTTATCTCGTCAGGCTGGTCTGAGGTTCCAACGCCAATCCCTTCGGGAGAGTTTTGCCATAATTGCAGGGCTTTTTCATAATCTTTGGCGTAATCAAAGAGGCGGATGGTTATCATGTTTCTGGGAATATTCCGTCAAAAAAGGAGGAATTAAGGTGACAGTCACCTGGTTTTCAGCGCTTTATTAAAGGGCTGGATCAGGATTTATTTTGATTCAAGCCGCTCTTGATCGCATTGGTGAGTGCGTCTGGCATGTAGGGCTTGAGTAAAAATATATTGGCGCCGGCGGCCAGGCACTCGGGCGCCAGGTTCATGCCCGATTGCATAATGATGAATACTTTTAGCAGGTTGGGTTCTGAGCGAATTTCACGCAGAAAGTCTACGCCGTTTCCCTGGGTAAGGTGGACATCGAGCAATAACACGTCTGGTTGTTCTCTGGTTAATGCATCCAGCACATTTTCTTGCTCATTCAGCGTGACGGTCTCAAACCCTTCGATTTTAAGGAGAGTCCTGAGCAGGGAAAGCATGGTCGCATCGTCTTCAGCCAGCATGATCTTGGGCATTGGCAGGTCCTTGGCTCTGGTTTATTTTTTGGATGGGGGTTGTTCCAGCCCATCTTTTTTGGTTTTGTTTTTTGGTTTTACGGTCTTTTTATTGGCGGGTTCCAGCGCAGCCGCCAGAACTTCATCCACGTTTTCGGCAAAGATGAAGGTCATTTCCTTCTGAATTTCCTCGGGCACATCCTCCAGGTCTTGCTGGTTGCGTTTGGGGATGATGATGGTGCGCAGGCCGTTGCGGTGCCCGGCCAGAACTTTTTCTTTTAGACCGCCAATTGGCATGACCTGTCCGCGTAAGGTGATTTCACCGGTCATACCCAGGGC
>JBBRWF010000376.1:0-4895 GCA_038249405.1 Anaerolineales bacterium | reverse complement strand
TGGGGTTTTACCGCGGATGCGTGCAGCGGCATTTGTATGCGGACGGGGGCAAACGGCATTTTGTGGCAAAAAACCCAGCGTTTAGCGCAAAAATAGAGACGCTGATGGAGTTTTTTCCGGATGCGCGCATTTTGTACCTGGCGCGCAATCCTCTGGATATGCTGCCTTCGACGGTTTCATGGCTGAGTTATGCGTGGCATATTTTTAGCGAACCGCCTGAAAAATATCTATACCGCGACCATGTGCTGGCGCTGGCGAAATACTGGTATCAGCATCCATTGAAAGTGCTGGATAATAACCCATCTTCGAAGCACCTGATCGTTAATTATGATGACCTGATTCGTTGGCCGGACCAGGTGATTCGCGGGTTTTACGGGCAGTTTGGATATACTGAAAGCCGCGGGCTGGAGAAGATCATTAAGGATGCGATTGAAGAAACCGGCACCCATCAAAGCGACCACCGCTATAAATATGAAGAGATGGGTTTCAGCCACGAGGAAATTTTGCAGGAATTTGAAGAGATTTTTGAGCGCTTTAATTTTGACCGGCGGGAACCGGGGCGGGCGGAGATGCGGCCGCTGACGATGATGCCGGTCATCGCGGCAGAAGTGCCGTTGATGGGAGATTAAAGAAAGTAGGGCGCAGCGGCGCAGTGCCCTACTTTTTGGACAGCTCTAACAGAGCAGGTGTGAACCAACCGGATTTATGATGGTTTTGAAAGCGTGTATTTTTCGGGCAAGGGGGGGATGGGAAGTTTGAGTTTGCCGTAGCGGTATGCGAGCAAGAGCAAACCAACGAGCATCATCAGGATGGTTGCAACCTGGGTGGTGGAGATCCAGGTGCCGCCAACTCGCGGCTGGTCTGGACGAAAAAATTCAAGCAAGAAGCGCCCCAAACCAGCGATGATCAACCAACCGAAAAATATTGTGCCAGGTTTTAGCTTATCGGCAAAGCGATAGGCCACGTACAGGAGTAATGCAACGGCCAGAAAATTCCAGATCATTTCATAGGCGAAGTCTGGGTGGAAGCGGGTGGTGGCAACCGGGAACTGGGCCAGGTCGGCATAGGCGGTGATGCGGTGGGCAGCGTCAATGGGAATGCCCCAGGGCAGGGTGGTGGGCGGACCGTAGAGTTCCTGGTTGATGAAATTGGCCGGGCGCGCAATGGCTTGCCCAAGCAGGGTGGTAGGGGCAATCGCATCCAGGAAGAGCCAGGCATCCAGTTTGTTCTGGCGCAGATAATAGAACAGTCCAAGCGCTCCAAACAACAGTCCACCGTAAAAATGCAGGCCGCCTTCCCAAATGTAGAGAATTTTTATGGGGTTTTGGATGTAGAAAAGGTTGCCGCCGATGGTGGCATTGACCACGTACCACAGGCGAGCGCCAAGGATGCCGGGCAGCAGGAGCCAGATGAGGGCATCCCAGACTGCTTCGCCATTCTCACCGCGCCGGGTGACTTCTTTGGCGGCCAGCCAGGTGCCGACTGTGACGCCGGTCATGGCGAGGACGCCGTACCAGCGCAGGGCAAATACAAAACTACCGATATTGAGCGAGAAAATTATGGGGTCGATCATTTCATCTCCTGAGGTATAAAAGCATTTAGAGCAGGGGACACAGAGAAAAAGCGAAATGTTTCCTGAGCGTCCGTTGGTGACGTGTATTTATGAGGTCCAGACTTTGCCCGCCGGGACGATGGCTCTATCGGGCACGTCCGAAAGCAGGATGGCGCCGTTGCCAATGCGCGCGCCGGCCCCAATTTGGATGCCAATGGTGGTTGTGACGCCCATCCCTACCAGGGCGCGCGGACCGACATGCACATGTCCAGCCAGGAGTGCGCCAGGGGCGATGTGGGTGTAGGCACCAATTTCGCAATCGTGGGAAACGATCGCGCCAGTGTTGATCATGCAGCGCTCATGCAATAGAACTGAGGAACCGACATAGGCATTGGCAAAGACCTGTACCCCGTCCGAGACCTGTGCCGAGGCTTCGATGGCGGCACGCGGATGACACAGAGGGGGTAGGGAGAAACCAAACCCGCTGAGTAGTTCAAACAACTTGACACGAATATTGATATCGATAATACCACCGACGCCATTGGCGGCCAGGCGCAGCCCCTGGGCGTACAGAGCGGGTAAAAGGGCGCGGGTACCCAGAACGGGGATGTCAAGGACGGAGGTATTGGCGAGGGCAGGGTTATCATCAATAATGCCGATCACATTGAAGGTAAAGAGCGCCTGCGCCATCTCCATGACGGCTTTGGCGTGGCCGCCCGCGCCGTAAATAAGGAGGTCGGTTTCTGAGAAGAAAACATCTTGCTTTTGATGGCTCTGAGGGAAGAATTCGCGCAGGAGGGTTTCGGTAATGAGGCGGTCGTGAGGCAGGGCTGCAAGGTCAAGCCCGAGGGATTCGGCCAGGATACGGGCGGGGCGGGTCATACGCAGTTCGCCAGCACTTGAGCCGATGGATGGGTTGGCGTCTGCGGTGGGAATGGCAGCGGGGATTTCACGGGCTGGCAGCTGTTCATCCGGAGTGAGGCTGATATAGGCCAAAAGTTCGCCGACAGAGAGGGTATCACCTGCCCGGGCAAGCAGACGCACAAAACCGGCTTGAGGAGCTTCAACTTCGGCGGCGGCCTTGGTGGTCTCAATGGTGAAGAGAAGGTGCCCCTGCTGGACAGCCTGTCCATCCTGAACATGAATATCGACCAGGCGGGCTTCGGGTTCGTTGGCGTTCAACATTGGAACGGGGATGGAGATTGGCATTTTCATTTTCCTATTGTTAACATCAAACCGTTGCAATTTTACCTGTTTTGGTTAATAATTGGTTGAATTAAAATTTTGCTTCAAAGGAAGATATTATGGAATTCGGTCGCGCTTTTACTTTTGTTTTTGATGACCCTGAGTGGTTGAAAAAGATCGGCATAGCAGGGTTGGTATTTCTCATTCCAGTAATCGGTTCAATCGTTGTGATGGGCTGGGGTCTGGAAATCACGCGCAGGGTGATCAAAAATGAAACTGCACTGCTACCCGATTGGATCAACTTCAGTGAATACCTGCCAAAAGGTTTCCAGGCATTCGTGGTGGGTTTTGCTTACGCATTGCCGCTGATCCTGCTGATCGCGTGCGGACAGGGCGCCACCATTGCGATGACATTCGCAGCCGCGAGTTCCAATACGGATGCGGCAGGCCCAATTGTGACAGTGTTGAGCCTGTGTATTTCGTGCTTATTCATCATCCTGGGGATTGCAACGGGTTTCCTGATGCCAGCTGCACTCGGCAGCCTGGCTGCCCGGGGGGAACTGGGTGATGCCTTTAAGTTTAACGAGGTGATCGGTCTGGTGCGCGCGGCGCCCGGGCCTTACCTGATGGTCTTGCTGGGCTCAGGTCTGGCCAACATGATCCTTTCGCCACTTGGAATGGTGGCATGCGGGATCGGGATGCTGTTTACGGTGGCTTATACCAGCGCGGTGAGCGGGCATCTTTCCGGACAGGCTTATAAGGCGGCAAAGGCTTTGCATAGTCAAACCGGGGCGATGTAATCGCTGCAAAAGTTAACAAAACGCGCAATACAGCATGGCTGTGTTGCGCGTTTTATTTTCAGCTGGCCAATAATTCCAAGGCCAGGGTGACGATCTTTTCCTGAGATGGCAGGATGGCATCTTCGAGGGTTTTGGAGTTGGCGATGGGCAAGTTGAGAGCGGCGGCGCGGCGGACTCGGATGCCGGGGAGCTTTTCGGCAGATTGGGCGGCTACTTCGGCGCCCCAGCCGAGGGTGTGGGTGCCTTCTTCGACGGTGAGCAGGTGGTTTGTGCGCCGCAGGGAGTCAAACAACGGGGACAGCTCAAAGGGGCTTAACTGGCTGAAGACGAGAATCTCGGTGAAAATTTCGCGTTCGTAGGCCAGCTGCAGGGCGGCGGCACGGACCAGCTCAAAGTTGTAGCCGTAGGTGGCGATACTGATCTGGGCCGGAGGCGCACCGATAAAACGCAAAAGATGGGTGGGATAATGTGCGCCGAATTTTTCGATCTGAAAATCAACTAGATCACCCTGGCCTGATGCGAGCATGGGGCGCGTGTAAAGGAGTTTGTGCTCTACAAACAAAAGCGGGTCAACCTCCTGTAAAATAGCTACTTCCAGCAGCTGGGCAGGGTCACCCAGGGTGTTTGGGGCGACAACCCGCAAGCCCGGCACGCCTAAGAAGAGCTTTTCCAGGGTTTGTGAGTGGGTGGGGCCGTAACCGCGCCTGCCGCCCATGGGAGCGCGCACAACGACAGGTACGCGCACCTGATCGTTGTACATCCAGCGGAATTTTGCGGCATGGTTGATCAAATGATCCGCAATCAAGGTTACAAAGTCGCCGAACATGACTTCGGCCACAGGGAGAAGTCCACGCATGGCCATGCCGTTGCAGATGCCGATGATGGCGGCTTCGGAGATGGGCGTGGTCAGGACGCGGTCTGGGAAACGTGAGGATAGGCCGCGGGTGACCTTAAACGCGCCACCATAGGGGTCGAGGATATCTTCCCCCAACAGGTAGACACGTTGATCGGTTTGCATGGCATGCCCGAGGGCATAGTTAAGACGCTCAAGAACAGCAGCCATCGTCAAAGCCCCGCTGGGTCAAATTCAGGAAAGGGATCCGCAAAGGCGCGGGTAAAGGCAGACTCGATCAGGGGGGTGATGTCTGCTTCGGCCTGTTCAAGTTCAAGGTATGAGAGGCGGGCCGCGTGGATGAGGAGCGGGTCGTGGTTGGCGCGAATCGCAAGCAGGGCTTCACGGTCGCGGGTATCATCACCTTTGCTGTGCGCGGAAAAGCGGTAGGTGTGCAGGATAAGGGCAGCGGGTTGAACAGTGCCGCGCACATAGTCAACTGCCTGGCGAGCGGCGGGAAGCAGTT
>JBBRWF010000375.1:0-4897 GCA_038249405.1 Anaerolineales bacterium | reverse complement strand
TGGCGGCCAGTGCCGGGGCAATTGGATCAACCGGCCTGTTGATCCTGTTTCAGGCCATGACCACCGGCAAAATGAGCATCGCCACACCGGTTTCCGCGCTGCTGGCGGCTGTCCTGCCTGTCGTCGTCAGCATGCTGACCGAGGGCCTGCCGTCCGCGCTCAAACTGGCCGGTTTTGCTTGCGCGCTCGCGGCGGTCTGGTTGGTCACCCAGGATGACAGCGAAAAGACTCACGCCGTGCGCCTCGCCGATCTGCGCCTGCCGCTGCTTTCCGGCATTTGCTTTGGCCTGTATTTTGTCATCATGCATCGCGCCAGCAGCGCCTCCGTCCTGGGGCCCATGATGGCCTCCCGCACCGGCGGTATGACCATCCTGCTGGTATTCCTGCTCATCCGCCGCGAAAGTTTGCAGCTTTCCCGCCCGGCCTTGCCCTATATCGCGCTCAACACCGTGCTGGATATCGGCGGAAACACCTTCTACATCCTTGCGGGTCAAACCGGCCGTCTGGATGTTGCCGCTGTGCTCAGTTCCTTATACCCCGGAACCACCGTTCTACTGGCCTGGCTCATCTTAAAAGAAAAAATCAACCCGGTGCAGTGGCTGGGCATCCTGGCCGCACTCTTTGCCATCGTGTTGATGACGTTTTAAACTTGACGCTCCCTTATCTCAAGACTATAATCAAATCATCAGGGAAGAGTAAGCAGTTGGCGCGCTGATAGAGAAGGAGGTCCCGGCTGAAAGCCTCCATAGTAGCCCACGGCCGAACGTCGCCCGGAATAATGCCGAAGAAACCCCAGACCCCTGGGCAGTAGAACGGCACGGCAGCGCCCGTTAGCGCGCGGACTGATCAATGTCAGTCAAAGAGCGTACTTTTGCCTGCCAAAAGTACGAATCGAGGTGGTACCGCGGAAGACACGTCTTTCGTCCTCACATGGACGCGAGGCGTTTTGTTTTAAGCCCATGTCATTGCAAACGTCGCTGCTCTTCCGGCTCAAAGCGATCTCCATTTTGACGGGCAGCCTCTCGAATACCAGGAAAACCAACCAACAGGAACCTGCATATGGAAACCAGCAAAATAATCCAATCGCAGTATCTCGCCGCCCTGGAAATGCTAAAACAGGTCATTGTACTGTGCCCGGCGGCTCTCTGGAACGCGCCGGGTGATAAAGATAAGGTCTGGAGGTTTGCCTACCACACGCTCTTTTACGCACACCTTTATATCGAGAATACCCGTGAGGATTTCACACCCTGGGAAAAGCACCACGACCCGGATACTGGCATCCCCTTCTCACAGGAAGAAGTGCTGGAATACCTCGCCTTTGTCCAGCAGCACATCAAAGAACGCCTCCCGCTTCTGAATCTCGAGTCTCCTTCCGGCTTTCACTGGCTGCCTTTTAACAAGCTGGAACTGCAATTCTACAGCATCCGTCACATCCAGCAGCACACTGGCGAACTCTTTGAGCGCCTGGGTTCGCGTGAAAATATCATGCTCGATTGGGTCGGCCAGATCGCCGCCTGACAGAAAGAATCAACAAGGAGTAAGAATGTCTGAATACACTTTACCAAAAGCCTATGATTTTAAAGATACAGAAAAACGTATCTATGAACAGTGGGAAAGCGGCGGTTTCTTTGAACCCCATAACGACCCCAATAAACCTGGCTTTGATCCATCCATCAAGACCTTTGTCATCTCAATGCCGCCCCCCAACGTGACCGGGGAACTGCACACCGGGCATGCCATGTTCGTCAGCATCGAAGATCTGATGACCCGTTACCACCGCATGAAAGGTTACTCCACGCTCTGGGTGCCCGGCACCGATCACGCTGGTATCGCCACCCAATTAATGGTGGAACGTCAGCTCATCAAGGAAGGCACCAGCCGCGAACAGGTTGGCCGGGAAGAATTCCTGCGCCGCACCTGGGAATGGAAACACAAATACGGCGGCATGATCACCGGTCAGATCCGCCGCCTGGGCGCTTCCTGCGATTGGAAACGCGAACGCTTCACAATGGATGAAGGACTGTCGAAAGCCGTCCGAGAAGCCTTTGTGCGCCTGTATGAGGCCAACAAAATCTACCGCGGCCCACGCCTCATCAACTGGTCCCCCGGTCTCAAGACCGCCGTCTCTGACCTCGAAGTGGAATACTCCGAAGAACCCGGCACAATGTATTTCTTCAAATATATGCTCGTCGGTTCGGATGAATACATCCCCGTTGCCTCCACCCGGCCCGAGACAATCCTGGCAGATACCGCCGTGGCAGTGCATCCTGATGATGAGCGCTACCAGAAGTACATCGGCAAAAAAGTGCTGGTGCCTATCCTCGGTCGCGAAATTCCCGTCATCGCGGATGAATACGTGACGCGCGACTTCGGCACCGGCGCACTCAAAATCACACCCGGCCACGACCCCAACGACTACGAGATCGGCCAGCGTCACGGGCTGCCCATGCTTTCCATGCTCGACCGCGAAGCCAGGGTAACCGAAGTGGGCGGCCCCTACCAGGGTCTGGACCGTTTCGTCTGCCGCAAAAAAATTTGGGCCGATATGCAGGCGGCCGGTCTGGTCATCAAGGAAGAAGCCTACACTCTGAACGTGCCCCGCTCGCAGCGTGGCGGCGAGATCATTGAGCCAATGATCTCCACCCAATGGTTCGTGCGCATCCAGGATCAGGCCGAAAAAGGTCTGACCAGCGTCAAAAACGGCGCCATCCGCATCGTGCCCGAACATTTTGAAAAGGTCTATTACAACTGGCTCGAAAACATCACCGATTGGTGCATCAGCCGCCAGTTATGGTGGGGTCACCGCATCCCGGTCTGGTACTGTGCCGATTGCGGCGAGGAAACTTGCACGCGCGCCGATCCCACCGCCTGCGCTCACTGCGGTTCCACAAATATTGAACAGGACCCAGACGTGCTGGATACCTGGTTCTCATCCGGCTTGTGGCCCTTTTCCACCCTCGGCTGGCCGGAACAAACCCCCGACCTTAAATATTTCTATCCAACCAGCTACATGGAAACCGGCTACGACATCCTGTTCTTCTGGGTCGCGCGTATGATCATGAGCGGGCTGGAATTTACTGAAGAAGCCCCCTTCCACACCGTTTACCTGCATGGCATGATCCGTGACGAACATGGACAGAAGATGTCCAAAACCAAAGGCAATGTGATTGACCCGTTGATTGTCATGGATGAACTTGGCACCGACGCGCTGCGCTTCACCATGCTGGTGGGCTCCACCCCCGGCAAAGACTCCAACCTCAGCATTAAAAAGGTTGAATCAAACCGCAACTTTGCCAATAAATTGTGGAATGCCGGCCGCTTCGTGATCAACGCCATTACATCCCAGCAAGCTGCCCCCGCGCAGCCCGCCGAATGGACACTCGCCGACTCCTGGATCTGGGCCCGCCTGCAAAACCTGGTCAGCGACGTGGAGCGCCTCTTCCAAACCTTCCAATACGGTCAGGCCGGGCAATTGATCTACGACTTCCTGTGGAATGATTTCGCCGATTGGTACCTTGAAATCGCCAAGATGCAGCTCTCCCAGGGCGGCGCGCGCGCCTATCTCACCGCGCAAACCTTGCTGCGCGTCTTTGATACATCCCTGCGGCTGCTGCACCCCTTCACACCCTTCGTCACCGAAGAAATCTGGGGGCACATGCGCCGCGCCACCCTGGATTCCAACCTCTCCGGGTTGGTGCAGGACTGGCCCGCAATGCTCATCACAGCCCGTTGGCCTGAAAGCCGCCAGCCCGAAGGCTGGGAAACCGCCAAAATCGCCAGTTTTGAACTGGTGCAGGAAGTGGTTCGCGCCATCCGCAATCTTCGTGCCGAGAAAAACGTCAAACCAAGTCTCAGGCTCGCTGCCATCCTGGTGGATGCGGATAATATGGTGACGCAGGAATCCCGCATTATCGCCGCGCTGGCTGGGTTGGATGAAAGCCGCCTGGAAATCTGCCAAAAGCTGGAAACCAAACCCGAAGGCACCATCGCCCTCATCGCTGGCCCGGTGGAAATCCACCTGCCGCTCGCTGAATTCGTCGACCCTGCTGAAGAACACGCCCGCCTCTCTAAAGACCTCGCCGAAGCCGAAACACACATCACCCGCCTCGAGAAACTGCTCTCCAGCGACTTCGCCAACAAGGCTCCCGCCGCCGTCATTCAGAAAGAACGCGAAAAACTCGCAGCCTACAAAGACACCGCCGAAAAGATCAAGTCTCAACTCTAACCCCCCCGTCGGGGCGATATATACATCGTAGGGGCGGGCGGCGCCCGCCCCTGCTTACATTTTTTTACCACAGTCATTTACCAGGCACAGTCTGTGGTAAAATCTTATTAATAGAATATATATTCTTTTTTTTGATTGCATCACTGACCCTTGTACCTTTACAAATTATTTTTATTTTTATGCTGTCTGGTGTTACCCAACCACTCCCCCCGTCCATCATCTCCGCTCACCGTCCCCGCCAGAAAAAAAATAAAATTAAAAATTGTGCGTTTTTGTGCGTTTCTGTGCGTTTTTGTGCGTTTCTGTGCGTTTCTGTGCGTTTCTGTGCGTTTCTGTGCGTTTCTGTGCCCCGCTCACCCCTTGAAACACAGCTTCAAATATCTCCTATGCGGCCATCAAATCTCTCACTGAACACCACCCGCCCACATACCTGGTGTACAATTAATCATCAACACGCACCCATCACTCAGGAGAAAAAAGCATGGCTGAAATGGAAAAAAAACTGGAAGAACTAAAAGTCCTCCTTGCAGAGGTCAACGACCTGGATATGGCCGCTTCTCTGCTCAATTGGGATCAATCGACCTACATGCCCGCCGGTGGAGCCGAGGCGCGCGGACGCCAGATGGCCACCCTGGCAAAAATCTCGCAGGAAATATTCATCGATCCCGCCAT
>JBBRWF010000374.1:0-4964 GCA_038249405.1 Anaerolineales bacterium | reverse complement strand
TTGCATTTCCATGTAAGTCAATAATATAGATTTTATCAAAGGTCTCGATTAAGTGTTTTCGCATTTGGCGATGAACCATGCCATCGATAAAACTATTATTTGAGATGTAGAATAAGTAGAAATATTTTTGAAGGAGTACTATGATTCCAACATCTAACCCATTGCAAAGAAAATGGACATCTTTTCTCGAAGCCTGGGAAACACCTCTATTTGCGGCTTGCATGGCGATAACCGTCTACAGCCTGTTCGCACTATTGGAAGGACCACTTTGGCGCGAGACAAAAGGAAACTACTTTAGCTACCTGGCGGATGCGTTTCTACACGGACAGTTATACCTGCGCAGCATCCCGCCAAGTGTGCACGACCTGGTCTATTTTCATGGAAATTATTACCTGTATTGGCCAGCCTTCCCAGCGGTGTTTTTAATACCGCTGGTGTTGATTTTCGGAATTCACATCAGTGACGTGCTAGTTGTACTGATTTTATCGGGTGCAAGCGTGGGGGTGGTGGCCCAGGTACTGCGTGCGGCAAATCAGGCCGGGGTTGCCCCACTGGACAGGTCGCGGCGTGGGCTGCTGGTTCTATTCTTCGCGCTGGGAACGGTGATTCTGCCGCTGGCACCTTTTGGCACGGTCTGGAGTCTCAGCCAACTGCTGGTTTTTCTACTGATCGGGCTGGCATACATGAGTGCCCTTTCGCTTATGGGTTGGAAGGCGTTTTTTTTCACGGGGCTGTTTTTGGCCCTTGCCACCCTGACTCGCAGCCACACCATTTTTATCGGCATCTGGCCTGCTTACTACTTATTAAAAAAGCACTGGCCAGATGGTTTGGGAAAGATCCTAGCATACAGCGTTACTGGCGGTATCCCGGTCATTTTTGCGATAGGGCTGACACTGCTATACAACTACGGGCGCTTCGGGGACGTAACCCAAGTAGGGTATGATTACCACAATATGGCTGATATATTCGTTGAGAACTACAAACTTTACGGCCCGTTCAACTTGTTTTACCTGCCCACCAATCTGTACTACCAGTACATTTATTACCCATTCCCGTGGCGCAAGGATTCCTTTATGGGCGGCAGCCTGTTCCTGCTCAGCCCCATCCTGTTTTCAATCTTCCCGGTTTTCTTCAAGAAGTTCAAACAACCATCGGTGCTCTTCTTATCCATGTCGATCTTTCTGGTAAATATTCCCATCCTGCTGCTAATGGGCACCGGCTGGGTCCAGTTTGGTCCACGCTATACACTAGACTTTACGCTGCCGTTACTGCTGTTGGTAGCGATGGGCATCAAAGACTGGCGGCTGTCGATCCTCCAACTTCTGGTGGCAATTTCCTGCTTCCAGTATTTTCTTGGCACGTATATTAAGAGCCGGCTGACCTGAAAGACCATCTATGCTCCCCAAGCCAGGATTGCCGAAGACAATAAAAACCTTATTTCAAAGCTCAGGTATTGGTTCTCAGAGATTAAATTGATAGGATAGTTTACATGGCAAAATTCACCCACTTTTTTTCTTTTGAAAATGTATTTATTATCATTTCTCTGTTGGCGGGGATTCTTTTTGCGGTAATTGTCCCTGCGAATCAAGTACCAGATGAAGAGTCGCATTTCGCCAGGGTCTACCAGATCTTCCATGGAAATTTTACATCAGCAACTACGGACATGCCTGTTAGTGTTATGTCTTTTTTGACAAAGCCGGAAAGGTATGAAAAAATACCTTTTTTTGACTCTGATTATTCAGGACAGGATGATCGTCAGGAAACTGTAAAATATTCCAAAACTGCAACCTACAGCCCCATACTTTATATTCCCCAGCTAATAGGCGTTGGTCTTGGATGGTTGTTTGGAATGACACTTCTCCATTATTTTGTTCTGGGGAGAATTTTCAGCGCGTTATTTTATTCCGGAGTGGGGTATTTCATTCTTAAGACAACTCCGGTGGCGAAAAAAAGTTTGTTTGTGCTTTTTAGCATGCCGATGTCCATTTATTTGGCTGCCTCTTATTCTTCTGATGCTGTGCAAAATATGCTCAGCTTTTTGTATATCAACTTTGTTTTTATCGGAATGACTGGCCGAAACCAATTATCTAAAAGAGAGTGGTGGGTTTTCTTGATCCTTGGCGCTCTTTTAGCGTTGACAAAACCGGTTAGCCTTCTGCTGATCTTTTTATCGCTTCTGATACCAAATATTCGTTTTAAGGATCTTCGGCAAAAGCTGTGGTTTGTTGCCAGCCAATTGGGGGTAAGTATTTTCTTTGGCTTGGGTTGGCTGAAATTAATATCTTATAACAATTTTGCAAATCCTTCCGAATCCGCTGTAGTTCCCATGAAACAGTTGGCCTATATTCTATTAAATCCAATTTCCTATATAAAAGTGATTGGGGCAACCTGGAATTATTATTCCTGGTTTTATTTCCATTCCTTTGTTGGGTCATTTGGGTGGCTTACTATTTATCTGCCCAATTATGCCTATTTTCTATTTGTCGTTGCTTTATCCATGGCAATAATGGCTGATCTTGGTTACAGATTCGTGCTGGTCCGGGCGCAAAAGATTCTAATTTCAGTCATTGCATTATTCTATTTTGTTGGGCTTTTAACTATCATGTATCTTGTCTGGACTCCCGTTGCGGGTGAAATTGTACAAGGTGTTCAGGGGCGGTATTTTATTCCAATATTTCCTTTGGTCTTGGTCTTAATCGTATCCTTCAAGCCTGCTGGAAAAATCCCATGGCAGGGGTTATTTTCCGGGCTGATCGCCACAATAGTGCCGCTGATTTTAATTATTGGTGTGCAAACGGTATACCTGAGATTTTATCGTTGATTGTTCAACCGCGAAATTGTAAATTCGGGATGGGAGGCCAGTTTGGGACGCGTAAAGAATATTGATGCAGCACGTGGCATGTTGATGGTGTACGTTGTCTTTTTAATTCACGGCCTATTCTGGCTAAACCTTACTCCTCAATTGGCAAGCTCTTGGCTGTTGTTTGAAATGCCAATGATATCCCTTATATCCGGCTATTCATTTTTTTTTGTACGAAAACTCGACAAAAAGTCCGGGGGCTGGCAAAATTAGTCTGAAATATTACTTTTCATTTCTCATATCAGATTTGCAAGAATTCTGATTCCGTACTTTGTATATGCAACCTGCTGCATTGTTTATTGGTATGCGATGTCGCTTTCTGGCCTGGAAGAGAATTACACATTGTCTGCCCTAACTAATGAATGGTTGAACCCTGTTCGCTACGGTGGAAAGCTCTATGTTGGTATGCTTAAGTGGCACTTGTGGTTTATTCCTGCTTTTTTGATTGTGACAACGGAATGTCAATTGTTATAAAAATCAGGTCTTACAAGAACCCGGACCTGTTGGGATTAACGCTTGGTTTTATGGCGATGGAATTTATCTTACAGGCTTGCATTTCTCAGACGAAAACGTCATCAAACAAGCCGTATTTTATCTGAATTTCTCAGTTCTTGGATATTACATCGCGCAATCTAGCGAGTACTTTCGGCGAGCGAATCTCTGGTTAATCGCTATCGTTTCACTTGTAATATTGGATTTAGTTACCATTTTTAGAAAAGATGTAGGTATCTTGAATATACAAGCTAACAAATTCCCACCTAACTTTATGTATTTCCTGTTCTCCTGCAACTGGGCCTCAATTTTTATATTTCTCTCATTTCGAGTATCGGTGTTTGCCAAAAAAATCGAGAGATGTGGTTATTGGTTCTGGTTGAAGTCCTTCATTTCTTCGAGGTATTCAATATCCTTCTGGCAAGGAGTTGGCTATACAGTCGCAATGAATGCTGGGAAAATGCAAAGCATTCGCAATCTTGCCGTTTGGGTATTAGCGTTAGCTCTTTCGAGAAGACTTGGATTACTTGCTGCGCCCGCTGAAAGAGTGAGGATACGGTTTTTAATTTTAATAGTCCGCTCATTCGCGTTTTGTAATTCGTTTGCACGGCGATGCCAAACCTTCGTTTAGTAGAAAACGAAAAGCTTTCCGCAAACTCAAGTACCTTACTCTGGAGTTTTGAAGAAATGTATTGGATGCTTTGCGTGTTTCGCGAAGAAATACCACGCCGATAAAACAAAAACAATCACCCAAGTATGTTCATTAAAAGGGCACGAGTAAGGGGGTAGTCTTCTCTGCTGGGATGATTGTCACAATCGATAATCCAAATTTAAATATATGTCGACATGAAAATCCCGGCTTCATTGTGGATGCCGGGATTTTCATGTATGTCAATCGCTACTATTTGATCACAGGAGCCTGCGCCTTGGAGCGCATGATTGCCCAAACAAGCAGACCTACGAGCGCGAGGGCTACGACCCAGACGGCAATCAACGTTCCGCCGGTGGCGCCGGAATACTTGACGACGACCGGGGCGATGATGACCGAGACCAGGTTGACGACTTTGATCATCGGGTTGAGGGCGGGGCCAGCAGTATCCTTGAAAGGATCACCGACGGTATCACCGACCACAGCGGCCTTGTGACGTTCAGAACCCTTGCCGGTGTTCTTGGCCGGGTTTTTGGGCTCGTCTTCGATGAGTTTCTTGGCATTGTCCCAGGCGCCGCCGGCGTTATTCAAGAAAACCGCCAGGAGCTGACCGGAGACGATGATACCCGCCAGGAAACCACCGAGAGCTTCCACTTGCAGGGTCAAGCCAACCACGATGGGGGTGACGATACCAAGCAGGGCCAGGCCAACCAGTTCTTTCTGCGCCGCAGTGGTAGAGATCTCAACGGCTTTAGCGTAATCGGGCTTGACTTTGCCTTCCAGAACGCCGAGGCGGAACTGGCGGCGGCATTCCTGCACGATGAGGGCGGCAGCACGGCTGACGGCCTGAATGGCGAAGGAGGAGAACAACCAGGGCAGCGCTCCACCGATCAACATGCCGACAAAGACCTGCGGGATGTCGACGCGGATACCAATGGCCTGGATCTGTTGATCAACAGGTAT
>JBBRWF010000373.1:0-4974 GCA_038249405.1 Anaerolineales bacterium | reverse complement strand
GCGTTTTCTGAATGAACGCCTGGGTTCCTGGCGGGTATTTGGTTCTGTTATCATTTATGCCGGGATTTTATTGATAGCACTCTTTGGATGAGCCTGAAAACCTTCGTGAATAGCGAACTCATCATACTGATTTAACATTTCGGAAGATTTTCCGTAGGATGTTTCAATAAAACGGAAACGAGTCTTTGAATATCAGGTTTCACGCGCGTCAAACATAATAGATTTGTGGCGTAAATTTTTTAAGATAGATATGCGAAAATCGGCTTATTTTCGGCATATTACCCCATATATGGGGGATACATTTTATTTAGAAGGCGGTAATGGCGGAAACGAATGTTCTGTATTGGGCGAAAAAATTCATTTCTCTTGGCGACATTCTTTAAGGTTTGCCCGTCTTAAAAAAGAGGAAGTTTTTAAGATAGCGTAGGCTGTTGATGTGGCAGGTTTGGGTTCTTTTTGCTAAAATTTAGGAAGTCAATCAAGATGGATGTACAAGCTTCAAACATCCCGTACCCCTAAATAAGGCGAAAATATAGTTTTTTTTCGTTAACCCTCTGCAAAAAGTGCAGGGGGCTTTGTAACCCCTACTCTATGATCCTGACGACGGAGCAATACATGAATGCAGAACAGGCATGGCAATCCGTGCTCGGACAACTTCAAATGGAAATGCCCCGCGCATCGTTCGATACCTGGGTGCGTGATACCCGCATACTGACTTATGAAGAAGGCGTAATGACTATTGCGGTACGCAATGCGTATGCGCGCGACTGGCTGGAGAATCGCCTGATGAGCACGGTAGCCCGTTTATTAGCGGGCATGATGAACCGCAGTGTAGAAGTACGCTTCGTGGTTGCCAATAGTCTGGACGGCCTTGAAGTGGATGATGCTATTGACGAAAACGAAGGCGATGATACTGATCGGCCAGAGACAGCCAAGCAGCGCAACTCTACACTTAACCCTCGCTACACTTTTGAGAACTTTGTAGTGGGCGCAAACAGCCGCCTTGCACATGCAGCAGCTCAGGCGGTTGCTGAAAAACCTGCCCGTGCTTACAATCCATTATTCCTGTATGGCGGTGTAGGTCTGGGAAAAACGCATTTATTACATGCGATTGGCAATTCCTGCCACTGCCGCGGGCTAAACGTGCTTTACGTATCCTCTGAAGAATTTACCAACGACATGATCAATGCGATCCGCACGCACACCACGCAGGCGTTTCGTGATAAATATCGCTCGGCAGATGTACTGCTGATTGATGATATTCAATTTATTGCAGGGAAAGAATCAACGCAGGAAGAATTTTTCCATACTTTTAACACCCTTCACAGCCAGGATAAACAGATCATCGTTTCATCGGACCGCACCCCAAAATCATTGGTGACGCTCGAGGAACGCTTGCGCTCACGATTCGAGTGGGGCCTGATCGCTGATATTCAGATGCCCGATCTTGAAACCCGTCAGGCAATCTTGCGCTACAAGGCTGAAAAATTGGGCCGCAACGTTCCCAATGAAATTTTGGATATGATCGCAAGGCGCGTGCAATCTAATATTCGCGAGCTCGAAGGCGCTCTTAACCGTATTATTGCATTTGCGGATCTTTCCGGGGTTCCGTTGAGTTTGCAGCTTGGCGAAATGGCCCTGGCTGATCTGCTGCCGCAGGTGCGCAATGTTCCACCTCTCAAGTTGATTGAAATGGTGGCTCGCGAGTGGCAAACTTCTGTTGAAGACTTGCTTGGCCGAGACCGGTCGCAACGGATTGCAGAACCGCGCCAGGTAGCCATGTACCTTTTGCGCCACGAAACCAACGCATCTTTGCCACAAATTGGCGAGGTGCTGGGCGGTCGTGATCATACAACGGTTATGTATGCCATTCAAAAAATTACCACAGATCTTTTGGTTAAAAAAGATATGGAGCGCAAGGTCAACCGCATTAAACAACAGTTGTACGGTCAATCCGGGCTTGCGGCCTGATGTTTTTATGGCTGGCGGAATCAAAATGTCCCAACAACCTTTGTTGGGACATTTTGATTCCGCTTTTCAGCGGGTCGAACACTCTATAGGGTATAATTTCAGTGCCGAAGGTGGGAATCGAACCCACACTCCTCACGGAACACGATTTTGAGTCGTGCGCGTCTGCCTGTTCCGCCACTCCGGCAAGTTGCAGGGCAAAGTATACCACTCTAAAGCATAAGGTCAAGATGAAACTAGGAATTATCGGTCTACCCCAATCTGGAAAAACCACCCTTTTTAATGCGCTCACGCGCAGTAACACGCCAACCACCGCATCAGCCGGACGGATAGAAGTCCACAACGGTGTAGTTGATGTGCCTGATCCGCGTATCAGCAAGCTAAGCGGCATGTTCAAGCCCAAGAAAACCATTTTTGCCAAGGTTACCTATGCAGATATTGCCGGTCTGGATGGCAATTCCAAGGGTATCTCTGGAAGTTTGCTTAATACATTGGGGCAAATGGATGCTTTTATCAACGTGGTGCGCTGCTTTGAGGATGATAATGTGCCGCATCCTTCCGGGTCAATCAACCCCGCACGCGATGCAGACGCCATGCTCACAGAATTATTACTGAACGATCAGATCGCTGTTGAGCGCAAACTTGAACGCCTGGTGGATGATCGCAAAAAGGGCGGCCTGGATAAAGGGGTTATCGAGCGCCAGACAGTGCTTTTTACACGTTTGCTGGATGCTCTAAATTCCAATACTCCGCTCCGAAAACTTGAATATTCCCTGGATGAAGAAAAAGAGCTTTCAAGTTTTGGTTTGATGACCCGCAAACAAATTTTGACGGTTTTTAATTTGGGAGAAGCACAATCTGACCCGCAAATTGCGCTGGACCATCCTGGGGTTGCCATCCCCGGAAAGTTGGAGATGGAAATTTCTCAACTTTCCCCTGAAGATGCCCAGGTATTTATGGCAGAATATAACATTCAGGAACCTGCGCTAAACCGCATGATCCGCCTTTCCTACGACTTACTTAACTTACAATCTTTCTTCACAGTTGGCGAGGATGAAGTGCGAGCCTGGACAACCCGTCGTTACGCCACTGCGGTTGAATCGGCTGGAGAAATCCATTCGGATATCGCGCGTGGATTTGTGCGCGCTGAAGTAGTGGCGTACGACGACCTGATCGCCCTGGGTACGATGGCTGAATGCAAGGCCAAAGGAAAGTTCCGTCTCGAAGGCAAGGAATACATTGTCAAAGACGGTGACATCGTCCACATTCGCTCAAGTTTATAGATTACAGCCCTCCTGCGGTTCCAATAGCAGGGGGGCTTTGTCTTACTTTTTTAATGTTATCTGGCGCGATTTGTGTCAAAATATACTAATCATACATAAGGAGTTGCCCATGTTTGCTCGCAATCTGCGCCCGGTTTATTTCATCCTTATTCTCATTTTTGCCGTACTGGGCTGTAACATGCCCGGTCCCGCACCCGTTGCCACTCAGGCGCCTGTTACCGCCGCGCCTCAAGTGGATTTAACCAAGGTTACTTTGGAACTGCAAGCCACCAATAATGCCGCATCTGCGGCACCGGCGGTGGATGCAACCAAAGTTGCGTTGGAAATTTTGGCTACCAACAACGCGCCTGGTCCCACCCAACCTGTGGACGCTACCAAAATCGCTCTTGAAATTCAGGCAACTAATGCCTCTGTTCAATTAACCCAGCAGGCGCAACAACAGGCAAACCAGGCCACGGCCGCGGAAGCTGCAACCACCACTCCCATGCCGGGCGCTGCCACGCAAGATATTAATGCTCGAATAAAAAATGCGAAAATCCTGGTTTATGAAGATACTCAAGATATGGGGTTGTGGATCAGTGAAGCGTTAAACGGCATGGGCGTAAAATATACTTTTGTTGGAGATGCCATTGGCGATTTCATGCAGAACCTGAATTCGCCTGTGAAGTGGGATCTCATCATCGTAGGCGCTGAATCAAAAACTAAAGTACAGGGCGAATTCTGGGATGTGATCGCTGAGAAACTTTCTCGTGATAACACTGCTTTGATTGCTGAAGTCTGGTATTTAGATTCATTGGGAGCGGGACGTATTCGAACAGTTACATCCAATTGTGGGGTTGAATTTCAGAGGGATTGGCCCCTGGCAGAGTCTATCTACTGGTTGGATTCCAGTCATCCTCTTTTCAGCGACCCCAACAATGCCATGCCGCTCATAAATTATTCGAGTTACTGGAATTATCAGGCGGGCGATCTAATCAAGCTCTCACCGGGCAGCAAGGCCACCCTGCTGGCCGGGCTTTTTCAGAAACGAAAATCGGATTACGGCGTGATGGCTACCTGCTATGATGGGCGCGTGGTCTTGCAGACATTCTCCAACCATGATTTTCATTACGAAGATATTATAAATCTGTGGCAAAACTACGTTACTTATGTTTTGAAAAACCGTTTTACACAGTTCCCCTGATAAAATATTCCCGATTGGGTATAAAATAAGATACTTTATAAATCCTATTAGAACAGGCCAAACACGTGATTTGGCCTGTTCCATCTCTTGTCGATCTATTGGAGTAAATATGACTTTCTCGCAATCCGCCTGGAGCCTCTCAAACCTTTTCTCTGGAATAGACAGCACTGAATTACAGACTGCATTTGAGCATCTCGAAGCCCAGATCGCTGAGTTTGAAGAATCGCGCTCCGACCTTGTCCCGGATATATCAACCTCGCGCTTTATGTCGCTGCTGGCCGAATCGGAACAGCACACCCGCGCAGCCTATCGTATTTACTCGTTTGCGGGCCTGTTATTTGCCAGCGATACCCAGAACCAGAACACAATGGCACTGCTGGGGCGCGTACAGCAGTTTATGGCAGAGATGCAAAACCGCACCCTGTTCTTCAGCCTGTGGTGGAAAGATCTGGATGAAGCGAATGCTGCCCGGCTGACAGAGGCTTCGGGCGATTACCGTTATTATCTCGAAGCCATGCGCCTGTTCAAACCCCACACCCT
>JBBRWF010000372.1:0-4982 GCA_038249405.1 Anaerolineales bacterium | reverse complement strand
TGTCAACCGACAGGGGATTTTTATTCAACAATTTTTGAAATTCGGAGATTTAACATGCTGCGCAAGTTAATGTTTGTGTTTATAACCTTTGCCCTTCTCTTAAGTGCCTGCGGAACTCCCGCTGCACCAGCTCCAGCACCCACGCCCGTCACTGCCACTGATGTGCCAGCCGTTGTTGCAACTGTTGCGCCAACTGCCGAACCTACCGCTGTTGGCCTCACTTTTACCGATGGTCTGGGCCGCACAATCAAGCTGGCTGGCCCTGCACAGAAAATAATTTCATTGGCTCCCTCAAATTCCGAAATTCTGTTCGCGGTTGGCGCTGGCAAACAAGTCGTAGGTCGTGATGATTTTTCTGATTTCCCGGCAGAAATTAAAGATGTGCCTTCGATCGGCGGTATGGACAAATACAACAATGAACAGATTGTGGCTCTCAAGCCAGACTTGATTCTTATGGCTGAGATTAACAATCCCGAGCAGGTCAAGGGTTTTGAAAACCTGGGGCTTACAGTTTTCTATCTCTCAAACCCCAAAACAATCGAAGATATGTATGCAAACTTGGAGATTGTCTCCAAATTAACCGGTCACGAACAGGAAACTGCTGTAGTAATCGAGACCCTCAAGAATCGCGTCGCAGCTGTCGATGCAAAAATGGGCGCAGTCACCACCAAACCCGTTGTCTTCTACGAACTCGATTCCACTGACCCCGCCAAACCCTACAGCATTGGCCCCGGCACCTTTGTCGACTTGCTCATCACGCGCGCAGGTGGCGTTGATTTCAGTGTTGCTGCTGGCATCAAGGATGCTTATCCGCAGGTGAGCGCCGAACAACTGGTTATCACCAACCCGGATGTAATCATCTTGGGCGATTCGATGTGGGGCGTCACTGTTGAATCTGTTGGGCAGCGCCCCGGTTGGGAAAAGCTGAAGGCGGTGGTCGCCAAACAGGTTTATCCCTTCGATGACAACCTGGTCAGTCGCCCAGGACCGCGCCTGGTAGATGGCCTGGAAACGCTCGCCAAACTTCTGCACCCTGAATTATTCAAATAGTTTTTTGCAGGCTGGCCTGTTTGTAGGCCAGCCTGCCTGCCATTTATGAAAAAAACGTCTCTGCCTTTCCTGTGGACATTTGGATTTTTGGCAATCGCCTTGCTGACCAGCATTGCGATTGGTTCTGTATTCATTTCCCCCTGGGAAGTCTGGCGCACGCTTATTGGGCAGCCCTCAACAGAAGCTGTTCAAACTATTCTGTTGAGTATCCGCCTGCCGCGCACCGCGCTGATCGCCCTGGTTGGCGCGGCTTTAGCCGGCAGTGGCGCGGCCTATCAAGGCTTGTTCCGCAATCCGCTGGCAGATCCCTACTTGATCGGCGTGGCTTCCGGTGCAGGCCTGGGCGCAGTGCTGGCAATGTCAATCCACTGGCCCTATACCAATCTCGGTCTGCTCTCCATCCCTGCTGCGGCTTTTTTATTCAGCTTGCTAACAGTTTTACTGGTCTACCTCTTTGCGCGGGTCGGGACGAGCGTGCCCGTTACAAATCTTATCCTGGCCGGGGTGGCGGTTTCCTCCTTTACTGGCGCGCTGACCTCCTTCCTGATGCTGCGTTCCACCGGCGAACTGCGCCACGCGCTGAGCTGGTTGCTGGGGGGTGTCAGCCTGGTGGGTTGGTCATCCATACTGGCTCTCATCCCCTATCTGGCTGTCGGATTGGGCGTGTTGAGCCTGAGCGGGCAAGCGCTTAATCTGCTGCAATTTGGCGATGAACAGGCCGCTCAAATGGGCCTCGATACTCGCCGCGCCAAGTTCATTATTATTGTGGCAGCTTCGCTGGTTACCGCCGCGGCAGTCGCCTTTGCAGGCATTATTGGTTTTATCGGCCTGATCGTTCCGCATGTAATGCGCATTTTTTGGGGTCCGGATTACCGCCGCCTCATTCCCCTCAGCATTCTGTGCGGAGCGGGTGCGCTGCTCTTGGCCGATGTGCTTGCGCGTATTCTATTAGCCCCGCAGGAGTTACCGGTTGGCATTGTCACTGCCCTGGCAGGCGCGCCGTTTTTCCTTTGGGTTTTACGCCGGGCCAAAAGCCTGGGCCATTGGTAAAAAAAGGAAAATATGAACTATCCTGTAATTCCACCGATTGACACCCTCTCCGCGCAGCAAGCTGAAGCGCGCCAGAATAATTTGACCAAGCCCGCCGGAAGCCTGGGACGCCTGGAAGACATCTCCATCCAGCTGGCCGGCATGATGTCCACCCCTCTTCCGGTTGTAAACCGTAAGGCTGTCATCGTCATGGCTGCCGATCATGGGGTTGCCATGGAAGGAGTCAGCGCATATCCATCAGAAGTGACGCTCCAGATGGTGTTAAATTTCCTGCATGGTGGCGCAGCAATTAATGTGCTTGCTCGCCAGGCTGGAGCCAGTGTGACCATCGTTGATATTGGTGTCGCCAGCGACTTTGAACCATCCCTGCCAGGCCTCTTGTACCGCAAGGTAGCCAAAGGCACCCGCAACATGGCCCAGGGCCCGGCTATGACCTGCGTCGAAGCGGAAAAAGCACTGTCCGTAGGCATGGATGTGCTGGCGCAAGTGGCTGAGCAAGGCCTCGACCTGCTTGCCACTGGCGACATGGGGATTGGCAACACCACCCCGTCTACGGCGATTGTTGCCGTTCTTACTGGCCTGCCCGTCCGCCAGGTCGCCGGACGCGGTACCGGTGTGGATGATGCCGGGTTGGAACGAAAAATAAAAATCATTGAACAGGCCATTACTCTCAACCAGCCAGATCCAAATGATACGTTGGATGTGCTTTCTAAAGTTGGCGGTTTGGAAATTGCCGGGTTGGCCGGGGTGATGATTGCCGCTGCTTCACGCCGTATTCCCGTGGTGGTCGATGGTTTTATCTCTACAGCTGCGGCCATGATTGCGGTCGGATTGGTACCCGATGTGCGCAATTATCTTTTCAGCGCCCACCAATCCGTGGAAATCGGCCATCAGGCCATGCTCAAGCACCTTGGGTTGCTCCCCTTACTGGATCTTAATTTGCGTCTGGGCGAGGGTACCGGCTCAGCCCTGGCTTTCCATCTCATCGAAGCCTCCACACGGATTTTGCGCGAAATGGCTACCTTTGATGAGGCCGGTGTGAGCGGTAAAGAATAGCATGCGCGAATTCAGGGCCCTCCGCACTGCCTTTGGGATGTTCAGTATCCTGCCTGTTGGTCAATCCACAGATTGGCAGCCTGGTGATAGCGGACGGGCCGCGCATTGGCTTCCGCTGGTGGGTTTGGTGATTGGCGGGCTTACCTGGTTGGTCTGGCGTTTGTTTTCAATCATTTTCCCGCCCTTGGTCACCGGTGTGTTGAGTCTATTGGTTGGCGTGGCATTGAGTGGCGGCCTGCACCTGGATGGCCTGGCGGACTGTTGTGATGGATTGTTCGCATCCACCACACCCGAACGACGGCTGGAAATCATGAAAGACCCGCGCCTGGGCACCTTCGGCGGCCTGGGGCTGCTGATTGTCCTTTTGTTAAAGGTGGCTGTTTTGAGTTCATTGCCGGTTTCGGCCGGACTGGGCATTCTGTTGGCTGCCGTGCTGAGCCGCTGGTGTATCTTGCCTGCGGGGCTGCTTCCACTGGCGCGGCCGGGAGGCATGGGTGCGGATTTTTCTGTTGGGTTGCGCCGCTCGTCGATTGTGTTGGGGGCATTGCTTCCGCTTGCCTTGCTATTTTTGATCGGGTTGCCCGCAGTTCCTGCTGTGCTGGCAGCTTTACTGGCGGGTGCCCTGGTTTGCTGGCTGGCAAAAACACGTTTAAACGGCGTGACTGGCGATGTTTTCGGAATGCTGGTTGAAGTAACCGAAACAGTTGCATTGCTTTCGTTTACCATTGGAGTGAAATGACCCCCTTCTCCTTCCGGCTTGGCACATCTTCTTACATCATTCCTGCTGATATCCTGCCCAATGTTCAATATTTGGCCGGTAAAGTGCAGGATGTTGAACTTGTTTTATTTGAAGTGGATGATGCTACCAGTAACGTGCCCACCCCTGCCCAGATTTCTGAACTTAGCACCCTGGCGGCTGCCCACAATCTAACTTATACCGTGCATTTGCCCCTTGATTTGCGGCTGGGTGATGACGGTAGCCCCAGGCACATTTCATTGGAAAAGGCCCGGCGGGTCATTGAATGCACGCGTCCGCTTGATCCCTGGGCGTATGTCGTCCATCTGGACGGTAAATCCATCTTGGGCAGCCTCGATCAGCAAAACATCAGGCATTGGCAGGACCAGGCGGTGCAGGCTCTCGAGCTTGCAGCAGGCTGGACGGGTGACGTGCCTAAGCTGGCTGTTGAAAACCTGGAAGGCTACCCTCTCGACTTCTACCAGGCTGTTTTGGAACGCATCGATGTCAGCCGGACTGTGGATGTAGGCCATTTATGGTTGGATGGGCATGACCCGGTGGCGTACCTTCAACAGGCTTTGCCGCGAACGCGCGTAATCCACATCCACGGAATTGCTCAGCGTGATCACCAATCCCTGGCGCATGTCGCCCCTGAAAAACTGCGTGCCGTATTGGCTGAGCTTGCCCGTGCAAATTACACAGGCGTCTTTACACTCGAGATATTTTCAGAAGAAGATTTTTTGTCTTCAATGGCAGCCTTGGAGCAGGCAAACGCATGAATCCTGATATTCCAGCCAATGCGCTGACTTTGATCCTGGGTGGTGCCCGCAGTGGCAAGAGTTTCCTTGCTGAGCAGGTTGGGCTCGAATCAGGCCAGCCAGTCCTTTTTATCGCCACAGCCACTGCTGGCGATGCTGAAATGGCCGAGCGTATCCGCATTCACCAGACCTCACGCCCATCTGCCTGGCAGACCCTCGAACTGCCGCTCGAAATTGGCAAAAACCTTTCAGCGCCTTTGCCCCAAGTCGTAATAGTGGATTGTATTACCCTCTTGGTCACCAATGTTTTGCTCTCTCTCCCAGAAAACACC
>JBBRWF010000371.1:0-4985 GCA_038249405.1 Anaerolineales bacterium | reverse complement strand
TGAATTAATGTTATGGTGTTCCCATATATCGGTGGTTTTCTGAAAAATAGCCCATTTTACCGCTATATACGGCGCTTTTGGGTAGTTGCAGGTTGTTATCTTGTGATGTCAAAATGCCAATTCTTACACTTAATCAGTATACCTGCACATTCATACCCCGCCAACATCGGAAACACTAAAAGCATGCGCAACACTTTCGACAATTTCTAATACTTCATCGTCACGCAAGCCCGGATAAAGCGGCAAGGTTACTTCTCTGCGAGCGATATCCTCTGTAACTGGAAGTTCAATATCCGGATAATCATCACGATAAGCACTAAAAGTATGGATGGGTGGATAATGGATGCTTGTCTGGACACCATTGGCCTTCATTGCTTCCATAAATTTCAACCTGCTTATATTCCCTGGCAACAGGATGGGGAAGATGTGATACGCGGATTGACCCTGCGCATCGAGAAATGGCAAACCTATTTCCGGTACAAGGCGGGTAAGGGTACGCCGATATAAATCTGTAATCTGGCTGCGGCGCAAATTATTTTTCGTGAGCCTGGAAAGCTGCACGATACCAAGCGAAGCCCGAATTTCATCAATGCGGTAATTAAATCCCAATTCGGTAACGTCATAACTCCAGGCATGTCCTTTGTGACGATCGAGGGTCATACTTGTCATACCGTGTGAGCGCAATACACGCAAGCGCTCGGCTATACCCTCATCCTGGGTAATGATCATCCCGCCTTCCGCAGTAGTCATATTTTTATTTGAAAAGAAACTGAAACAGCCGGTCTGTCCCCAGGCGCCAAGGGCTTTTCCATCCAGACTCGAACCTGCAGCGTGGGCGGCATCTTCGATCACAACCAGTCCATGCTCGCTGGCGATCTGCATAATTTCAGGCATATCGCAAGAAAACCCGGCATAATGCATGACAATGATTGCTCGTGTTTTGGGGGTTATTTTTTGTCTGATGGATTGAGGACTGATATTAAAGATTTCTTGACCAGAAATATCTGCAAAAACCGGGTTAGCGCCTACATAGCGAACCGCGTTCGCCGTGGCAACGAAGGTCAGAGAGGGGACGATAACCTCATCGCCCGGACCCAGGTTAGCAACCAGGCAAGCCATGTGCAGAGCAGCCGTGGCATTCGTCACCGCAAATGCATACCTGGAACCTGTAGATTCAATAAACTGTTGTTCAAAATTGTGAGTAACTTCTCCGAGGGTGAGCCAGCCACTTTCCAATACCCTGGTTACAGCCTGAATTTCTTCAACACCCATGTGGATATCGGAAAGAGGGAATTTCCAAGCCATTTATTTTTTCTCCGGGATAAATTGATCGCGCATCGTATCAAAATCCTTGGTAGCCTGTTCATAATCATCCTGGCGGCCTAAATCCTGCCAGTATCCGTCGAATGGATAACCAACCACTTTTTTGCCCGCATCAATCAATATCTGGATTAAATCAGGAAAATCCAAGTACTTCCCAGGTTGAATAAATTGGATAACCTCAGGCTCAAAAACATAGACACCCATGCTAACCTGGTATTCGTAAGTGGGTTTTTCAATAATTCCGACAATACGCGATTGTTCTTCCATTTTCAGTACGCCGAAATCAATTTTTACCTTTCGACGATGCATAGCAATGGTTGCAGCAGCCCCCTGGGATTTATGAAAAGAGACCAATTCTCTGAAATCCAGCGTGGTAAGAACATCACCATTCGCCATCAAGAAGGTATCATCCAATTCTGTGATACTTGCCAAGGAGCCAACCGTTCCAAGCGGCTGATCTTCATAGCTATAATGTAAATGTACATGCCATTGGTCACCGTCCTGAAAAAAAGCCTTTAACAGACCTGAAAGATGCCCAACTGTTACAAATATTTCTTTAAACCCTGCTGACGCCATTTGACGGATTAATACTTCCATGATCGGCATGTCCCCAATCGGTATTAGGGGTTTCGGAAGGATTTTGGTATAAGGAGCCAGGCGTGCACCTTTGCCGCCAGCCATAATAACCGCTTTCATCGCATTTGTCCGTTGAGTTGATTTGTATTTTCAAACAACATATCGCCCTGTTGAGTACATTGATAAATTCTGTTTAATCCATTCATACGTTTGTAGCAAACCTTGAGGAAATGGAACCTGTGGACTCCATCCAAATGCTTCGAGGGCACGCCGGTTATCAGATAACAGACGCTGCACTTCACTTTTTTCAGGCCTGAGACGGTTTTCATCGATTTGTAATTTTACCGGATGATCGGTCAAAGCGATGGTTAATTCAGCCAATTCACCGATACTGATTTCGGTGCCAGTTCCCAGGTTATATGTTTGCCCTTCGATGCCTGGTGCCTCAGCGATCTTGATAAAGCCATCTACAGTATCGGATACATAGGTAAAATCTCGCAGGGCATTGGTGTTCCCAATTTTGATAACATCGCCGACAAGAGCCTGTGTAATAAGGGTTGGGATAATAGCTCTGGCAGACTGACGCGGGCCATATGTATTGAAAGGACGAATTATCACGACCGGGAGATTGAATGAATAGAAAAAGCTTTCCGCGAGCTTATCGGCGCCGATTTTACTGGCAGAATAAGGCGACTGCCCCTGGAGCGGGTGAGTTTCATCGATGGGAACACGCAAAGCAGTGCCGTAAACTTCGCTGGTTGATGTATGCACTACCCTTTCAACTTTTTCCGTTCTGGCTGACATTAATACGTTCAACGTGCCAAGGATATTGGTTTCGATCACATCGGCGGGGTTTTGGTATGAGTAAGGAATCGCGATTAACGCCCCAAGATGGAAAACATGAGTCACTCCCTTCATTGACTGGCTTACCGCAGATTGGTCACGGAGATCACCGGTTACGATCTCAACGCGGCGAGATAGATCACCCGGCAGGAAACGCAACAATCCCACATCATTGCGAGAGTTGTAGCGAACAAACGCTCGGACTTTGGCACCCTGTTGGACTAATTTTTCAACCAGGTGGCTGCCAATAAATCCACCTGCACCTGTTACAAGCACTGGCCTATTTTCCCATGACAATGGCATTTCTATTCTGCCTCTCAGTATTTTTTAAAAACTTCATTAAGACAAATCAGGTTGTACGAAGGCATTTGCCGGTTTAGTAATAGAAAAACATCTGACGAATTATCGTAGTGTGGTTAGTCAACATGGTCCATCTCGGTTTCGCCGGCAAAATACAGGTGCAGTATTGTAATCAAACTGGAAATGTTGACAATTTTCCTGCCTGTATTCTTGCAAATATTCTGGATGCGGTCGCTATCAGCCTGTGAAATTTTCGAAATAGCATAGATAATGATGCCAACATCATACCTGCTCACAAGAGTTGGAATGTCAGCAGTAGTTCCCAGTACTTTGAAGCCATCGTATCTCCTGCCCTGCTTGGCAGGGTCGTCATCCACAATTCCTACAACTGAATATAATTTCCGAAAATCAGCACCATTCAATAACCAGGAGGCAAAGCTTCCACCTTCGCCAGCACCAACGATTATCACGCGCTCACCCGCACCGTAACCCCTCTGTCGTAAATTTAACCAAACCCCAGCCAGACCGTTTAACACTCGTAGGCGATATCGAACAACGATACATGCCAACAAGATCAACAGACTGACTATCAATACAAAATCTCTCGGCAAAGTGGTGATTGGTAAAAAATAATACAGGCAATAATTGATGATAATTACCATACATGCCGAAAAAAATAAACTCAAGGCATCTTCGGGTGCAGCCCGTGACCACGATACTGTCTTCACCCCCAACACGGTATTTAATAATCCGAATAAAAATGCAATAAAAATTCCAAAAACTATTGAATGACCAAAACCCACATTGATTGGCCGGTCTGCTCGCCATAACAACCCCACAACAGAGATACAATTTAAAGCGAGAAAAAAATCAATCACAAACCAGCTAACATGTGTTCGCACCAACCGGGTAAATGGTCCACCAAAAAGCCAGCCTTCGGATAATTTATTTTTTCTGAAGCGCGGAACCAGGATTAAAAGTGTCCAGAAAATTGCATCCAGGTCTGTCAGAAATGTATGATGACGCACATAAAGACGGTCTAGGCGCAATTTATCGGGCAAAATGCGCTCAAAATATTCGGACATAAAGTCCTTAGCGCCAAGCAAACGTTCTTCATCATAATATGCAACGCTAGCAGGGCTGGTAATACCCGGGCGCATGGATAAGATTTCACGCCTGGCATCTTCAGGCCAATGTTCTGCAACATTCGGATCTTCCGGTCGGGGACCTACCAGGCTCATTTCTCCAATCAACACATTCCAAAGTTGGGGCAATTCATTCAATTTGGTTGCTCTCAACCATTGCCCAATGGGTGTGATACGTGGATCACCCTGGGCTGTAATGCGAGCGCCCAAATAACTTTCTGGAGAATTGATCATGGTGCGGAATTTTAATATTTGAAAAACTTTGCCACGAAAGCCAAGCCGCGGACCGCGAAAAAATACCGGACCGGCATCTTCTCGTTTGATTAAAATTGTAATAATTATAAAAAACGGGGAAAGGATAACAAGCCCAAAAACAGAAAATAAAATGTCAAACAAACGTTTTATAAAATGCGCGCAGGAAAACCGATGATATTCCTCTTCATAGTCATCTGGATATTTTTCAACATACTTGGTTGTCATAATCTTATACCTTTCGCAGATACACCCAATAGTAAGGCATTATCTTTTAGAGCCAAACTTATCAAAACGGGTATCTGGCTAAATGTTATCAAGTCAATTCACCTCCGGAATTCTATTGATGCTCAGATAACAAGGAACCAAACGGCATTAAGAATATTCGGCACGGTTCAGAACTAAAAAGTTGCACCTTTACAAATTGCTGAGAGACGGGCAGCCACTGAACGGATAAGATAGAGTTTGCGAACAAAATCCATTCGGACAGAGGCTACCTGCCATAACAGTTTATACGATTTCAGCACTTCCTGCCAGAGTGACCTG
>JBBRWF010000370.1:0-4985 GCA_038249405.1 Anaerolineales bacterium | reverse complement strand
CAGCGGAGTAGTGTTGGAGATTTCCAGGGTGACAAAACCCTCCCACTCAGGCTCGAAGGGGGTGACATTCACGATGATCCCACAGCGCGCATAAGTGGACTTCCCAAGACAAATAGTGAGCACTTTGCGAGGAATGCGGAAATACTCGATCGTGCGAGCCAGCGCAAAGGAATTGGGCGGCACCACGCACACATCTCCGGTGAAATCGACCATACTCTTGACGTCGAAGTTCTTGGGATCAACTGTCGCAGAGTAAACATTGGTAAAAATCTTAAATTCATTCGCTACACGCACGTCGTACCCGTATGAAGATACACCATATGAAATGACACCCTGTCGTACCTGGGTATCCACAAACGGTTCGATCATTTTGTGCTCCAGAGCCATCTTGCGAATCCAGCGATCAGGTTTCAGTCCCATGTCTTACTCCTTGTTTCGATTTAAGAAGATTGGCAATTATTTACGAATAACAAACCGCACATAAGTAAGGCGGCCTGCTTCTATTTTTACCATCTGTTCGTAGATTGTGTCGTTATAAACCAGTGTTAAACGGTAATCACCGGCTGGCATATCGCTGATGGCAAATTCTTCCTGCCAGGCGGTATCCGAGTGAACCGGTTGGGCCTCTTTGGTGGAATAGGGCTGCAGGGCCGCCACAGAAAGCGGGACTAGCTTGCCATTCAGCATACGCTGGACATTCACGGTCCCGGCCAGCGGGTGGCTCTGCATGTCTTCGATGCGCCCGGCAAGCGAACCGGTACCAGAGGCTGGAATAAGCCAGAGTTCAGGATTGCGGTTGGATGTATAGGTATTGTTCTGCAAGCGCACTTCAAAGTGCAGGTGGCTGCCAATGGCTGCACCGGTGGAACCCACCTGCCCGAGCAGCTCACCTGCGCTGACCTGCTGACCGACTTCAACTTGAATTTTTGAGAGGTGCGCATACAAGGTATAGACTTTTTCAGCGTATCCGGGAAAGTGATGCTCCACAACAACCACATTGCCGTAAAAACCGGTATACCAGGCCAGCATGATCTTTTCATCGGTACCCGCAAAAACGACTTTCCCGCCGGCAACGGCCAGAACATGTGTGCCCTGCGGGTTGGCAAACTCCACGCCGTGGTGAGGTTCGCGGACACCATCCTGCGTGCCGCCGTAGGGATAGGAGCGCTCAATCGACTGCTGGCCATCCGGCCCGATGGGGCGTGTGAGCAGGAAGTGCCCGTCCAAATGGCAAACCGGGTTGTAAGCAAGGCAGGCTTGTTCGGTGGTAAGCGTGGGAGTAGCCCTGGCAGCCGCAACGACAGTTTGCAGCGCGCGCACAGTGGGAGCAGCACGAGTCTGACCGGCCTGCATGAATTGTGCGGTCTGGGTGGCCGGATTACGCGCAGTCATGGTGGCAGCGGCGCGCCCGCATGGCATACAACTGCCGGCAGTTGTAGTAGCAGTAGCGGTAGCCGAGGCTGTTAACGTGACCGTGGAAGCAAATGAACTGGAAGGAGCGGCTATGGGCGTAACCGGACCGCATGAAACCAGTAAAATCGCCAGCAGGATCAGCAATACGTGGAACCTTTTCAAAAGCCAAAACCTGCGCGAGTTTCCAAAGACTGGCGAATCTGGGCTTCGAGCTGCGCGGCGCGGGCTTCTAGCGCTTTGAGTTCATCCAGCAGGAGAGCAGCGGGTGTCTTGTCGGCCAGGCTGCTGAGGTTAATACGTACATTGGTACCCGCAGCGGTCAGCGCGGCGCGCGCCAGGGCCGCACCGGAAGCGCCGTCACTGATGGCGTTCAGGTTACCATCCGCAACTACATTGGCGGCGAGTTCCATAACGCTGACAGAGAGCGCGGCAGCCAGCAAGGGTACGCGGGAAGCATTCAGCGTGGCGCGTTGAATTTCATCGGCACGCAGCTTTTCCTGAGGAGGCGTATCTTTGGGCAGGCGGAAGGCAGCCATAACCTGTTCAAAAGCGGCAGCGTCTTCGGCCACGCCCGCGCTCAACTCGGCACGCAGACGCTCGGATTCTTGCAGGATGGACTGCATGTGGGCATCCACAGCGGCATATTTCTTGCGGCCAATCGTCAGCCCGGCGACCATGGAAACCAACCCGGCTCCCATCGCCCCGGCGTAGGCGGCCGCGGAACCGCCACCGGGAGCGGGCTGAGCCGAGGCGAGGTCATCCAGAAAGCTGGCCTCAGGCGGAATCGGCTGGCTGGCCGGTTTCGCAGCACTTTGCAGGCGGCTTTCGAGCACCTGATCGAGCTTGAACTGGTCAAGCTGGGTGTACCAGACGGCAGCCTCGATCAGGGCTTCCTGGGGAATCAGGCCAACCAGCTCGGTGTGGTGGATGCCAATGCCGTAACGCAGGGCTTCTCGGCGAATGCTCTCGACCACGCGCGCGATTGGTGTCTGGCGAAAATCGGTGAGATTCATGGAAACCTGGGCGCGGCCATCCACCAGGAAGCCAGCGGCTTTGACAAAGCGATAGCCGCCAGACGACTGGCGCATAGCTTTCGCAATCGCTTTGGCAATCGAAACATCCTCACTGGTGAGATAGACATTAAAGGCGACCAATGGGGCACGCGCGCCAATGACGGTGGCGCCGGCCGAGCCAAGCCGGGCAGGGCCAAAATCCGGTTGGCGGGCCGGGTTGGTGAGCACATCGGCTTGCAATCCTTCAAACTGACCCTTGCGGATGACTTCCAGGTTGGTGCGATCGGGGTGGCAGGCGGCAGCTTCATATAGATAGATGGGAATATCCAGCTCGGCGGCAACGCGCTGAGCGAGGCGTTTGGCGAGGGCCACGCACTCTTCCATGCTGACGCCGGAGATGGGCACAAAGGGCACCACGTCGGTTGCGCCGATACGCGGGTGTTCGCCGGTGTGCTGGTACATGTCGATCAATTCGGCAGCTTTGCGAATGGCGCGAAAGGCTGCTTCTTCGACCCCGGCGGGGGTTCCGGCAAACGTCAGAACGGTGCGGTTGTGGTCATTGTCGGAGGAGCAGTCGAGGATGCTGATCTCGGCGACGGAGGCCGCGGCAGCGACAATCTGCGCGACCACTTCGGGCCGGCGCCCTTCGGAAAAATTGGGGATACATTCAATGAGTTGGGTCATGGTTGTTTTTGGAGTGGGTGACTTTGGATTTGAATTGGCTGAATTATGCCACAAGGTTAAGATTTCTCCGGTTATTTTAACCCATGCTGTAAGGGTGAGTTTTGTTTGCAAAATTGTGATGCTTAACACTTGCTTTTGAAAGAAGGTAATGAAAATAATAATGTATTATTAACCTGACAATAGGCAGCGGGAAAACGGTTTTCTCGGCAGCGGCGTATTCCACTTTTTTTTTGCAAGGATTACGAGAAATTTTTTTTTCCCGAAGGCGAGAAATTGCCAGACCAACTGCTAGGTGCGCATAAATTCAGAAAATCCTTTGAGGCTATTTCACAAAAAAAGGCCCGACAATACAAAGGAGACCACCGAATATCCACTTAACCTGTTCTAGCAGGGCAGCAAGTATGCAAGGTTTGACTGGCTGGATTATCGCGGCGGAAGCATTGACGACCCGACCAACGAGACTGACGCGGGGCTGAAAATAATGGAAACCATCGCAGTAAGTAATGCATTAATCCTGTTCCTGGATGCGGAAGAATTGACCTTGGCAGATGATGAGGGCGAGGCGGCTTATAAAACCGGTGCATAAGCAGCGATGCAGATCCTTTCGGGGGTTGCAAAGAATTACCCGGAGTCCAGGCTGACAGTATTGGCGGCGCTCGCGAAATGCGACTCGGAGGAGATTAAGCTTATGGAAAATGATTACGCGGCGCTGGTGAGTCATTTGTGCCCGCAAAGACCGGGGGGCGATCTGGAACATTACCAGTTCGCCTATGGGATCAATGCCTCCAGGGCGGGGCTGTCCGAGGGCTTCGACCTGGTTGTTCCAATCCGCGCGGTCAAGTCGGGATGAATGTCGCTCAGCGCATGAAAACCACTCAATACCGCTGGCTCACCCGCGTTCTACTTTTGTTCGCACTACTCCCCCTGACAGGCTGGCTTTACCAGGTGAGTGCCAGCCTGATCGATACGGCACGCTTTCAGGCGCCGGGCAGACTGGTGGATGTGGGGCTACCGGCTGCACATCAACTGCCAGGGACCGATAGACCAGGGAAACGTGATTATGATGGAAGCCGGGATGGGCGAGTATTCGCTGAGCTGGTCACATAGAATTACATACAGATTGACAACCAGGCCGCGGTGATTGAATCCATTGATGAAGTGGTGAGCAAGACAGTGCAGTAAAATTTGATCAAAACAGGTTGGCAAGTTTTGAGTTGAGGAGAATAGCAAAAAATGGAAATTCCATCAGTCACGATCAGCGCACAGCAGTTACGCCGCAATAATGGAGACCGGGGCGCGCCCAAGTGGGTGGCGTGCGATGGGGTTGTGTACGATGTCAGTGAGTGCGGGCGCTGGCGCAAGGAGATGCACGAAAACCTGCATTTCCCCGGTCAGGACCTGAGCGGGGAAATTGCGGAGGCGCCGCATACGCAGATTGTATTTAATCACCCGTGCGTGAAAGTGGTTGGAAGACTGGCTTAGGGGTAAAAGTCGAGCATTTCCGTCATGGCTTTTTCGGCAAGCTCGGATGTGGTGGAAACCCACAGTACTTTTTTGCCCGATTGCATGTAAAAATCGGTGCTGGTTGGGGATTCGAGATAGTAAACATCACGCTTTCTAAACTGGAAGACTCCTACAGGTTTTAAGGGCGAGCTGCCGTTGGCGATGGCTGTTTCCATGGCCTGAACCAGTTTGAGCGCCTCGGCCTCCGAGGCTGTCTCAGCAACCCACAGGGTGGCATTTTTGTCACCATAAACAGCCATGACGCCGGAAACCAGAGGAATCTGTTCCTGATGCAGCTGCTGAAGACTGTCCAGGGCGGCCAGCCCGGCCTGAGAACTGGCGAGCGGAAGGTCCGCCATGGTCTGGGGCACT
>JBBRWF010000369.1:0-4995 GCA_038249405.1 Anaerolineales bacterium | reverse complement strand
CCATGGATGCCATGCAAACTGTAAGTGAAAATCTTTCGCACTTGCGCCCCATTCGGCTGGAGCCTGTATTGGTTGATTCGCACGTGATGGATGCAATTCGCACAGTTAAATTACCAGCTGGTATCCACATTCAAACAAAAGGTATAGATCTTTTACCGGCAGTAATGGCAGGTAAGCAAAGCCTGGTCTTTGTGTTTGCCAATTTGCTTGAAAATGCTGTAGATGCAATGAATGGCGAAGGGATAATTGAAATTAAAGGTCATACAGAGCCAGAATTTGTGGAGATTTTAATTATTGATAATGGTCCCGGGATTTCACCTGATTTGCACGAACACATTTTCGAGCTGAATTTTTCCGGAAGATCAAATACCCGCCCAGGGAAGTTAGGATTTGGTTTGTGGTGGGTAAAGACACTGATGACCCGGCTGGGAGGATCTATCTACGTAGAAAGTGAAGGATACCAGGGCACCACTTTCAGGTTGCGATTGCCGCGCGCAAAGGAGATAAAATGACCCGTACAATTCCTCGTGCATTGGTGGTGGATGATGACCCAGCATGGCAAGAAATAATCAGTGAGATAATTGCGGATTGCGGCTTAGAAGTAGATATTGCTGGAAGTCTTGACGAGGCCGTTATTAATCTAAAAACGAACACGCATCGTCTGGCTATCGTTGATCTGGCGTTATCGCCTGAAGATCATAACAATTGCGAAGGTCTGCTGGTATTAGAAGCTGCGCGTCGAGTGGATCCAAATTGCAGGACAATCTTGCTTACAGGGTTTGCAACTGTGGAGTTAGCTGTATCAGCCTTATCGCAATACGGGGCATTTACCTTTCTTCGCAAGGAAAATTTTCAGCGCGCCCAATTTCGTGAAATTGTTTCTAGTGCGATGGCTGCCCCACTGAAAGTGCCATTATCGTCCAATATAATTACGAACCCTACAATTCAAAAAGAAACCGTTTCGATAAGTCATAAAACAGAAATATCTGCCGAGAAAGCGTTAATCGTTGAAGATGATGCTGGCTGGCGAAGTATCCTTACGGAATTACTCACAGATGCCGGGTTTCAGGTGCGCGCCTGTACAAGCTTTGGCGATTCTCTCGGAAATATTCACCGCGAAAAATTTACACTGGCTGTAGTAGATTTGTCACTTACTGGAGCCGGCGATGAATTTTGGCAGAGTGGAGCTTCAACCCAAACCCTGGGTGGATATCAATTACTCACAACCCTTCGTGAAGAAAATATTCCAACGATTGTAGTGAGTGGCGTGAGCTCACCTGATGAAATTGAAGGTACGTACGCCAAGCAGGATATTTTTTCTTATATCGAAAAACAGACTTTTGAGCGTGCCACATTTCAACGTGTCGTCGAAGAAGCGCGCGCCCTTTTTCGGTCAAGCAACGAATTAAGTTCGCTCACTGATCGTGAGCGTGAGGTGCTTACATTGCTTTCACGAGGAATGCCAAATAAGCATATTGCAGAAAGCCTTACGATCACGACAAACACAGTTAAGCGGCATATAAAGTCAATTTTCGAAAAACTGAATGTCCATACTCGATCAGCTGCCGCGGCAAAGGCAATCTCTGAAAAGGTATAATCCTTATCATTACAAAATATTGAAGGATTTTTCTATTGAACATAACATCATCGTTCCGCCGTCTTCTAAATTATTATGATGATTCTGAATATTTTTCTCAGATACTGAAAATTGCTTTGCCAATTACACTGCAAAACTTTGTATTTTCTGCCTTGAATATGGCAAGTGTAGTGATGATTGGGCAAAAAGGGGAAATCGCTGTTGCGGCTGTTGGCTTAGCAGGCCAGATATTTTTTTTGCTAAACCTGGTTCTTTTCGGATTAGGCAGCGGTACAGCTATTTTTACCGCGCAGCTGTGGGGCAGGAGGGACATAGAAAATATTCGCAAGGTGTTGGGTTTATCTATCCGTTTATCGCTCGGGACAGCATTTTTCTTTTTTCTTCTTGCACAATTCTTCCCTGAGAAAGTTCTGGGGATTTACACGACTGATGTGCAGGTAATCAATGTTGGAGCAGAGTACTTAAGAATTTTCAGCTGGTCATATTTTTTCTTTGCTATAACATTTGGATATGTTTTTATTCTACGCAGTACTGGTAACGTGCGTTTGCCCGTAATTGTTTCTGTTATTTCGCTGGGTGTAAATGCTTTGCTGACGTATGGGCTGGTTTTTGGGAAGTTATGGATGCCCGAATTAGGAGTAAATGGCGCAGCCATTGCGGTGATTATTGCCAGGGGGTTGGAATGTGTCATTCTCCTGGTTGCTACTTATACGACAAAAGATTCTCCGGCGGCAGCGACCTGGATCGAACTTAGCTTCTTTGATTGGGCATTTACCTGGCTGATCATGAAGCCAGTCATACCGGTAGCCCTGAATGAAATTTTCTGGTCATTGGGAATTACAACGTATAACATTATTTACGCTCATATGGGTACTTCTGCCATTGCTGCGATCAACATTTTCGGTACGCTTGATAATATGGCGTTTATCTTTTTCATCGGCCTTGGTAACGCAACAGCCATCCTGGTTGGGAACAAAATTGGTGCAGG
Organism: Anaerolineales bacterium; assembly: GCA_038249405.1. Taxonomy (GTDB): domain Bacteria; phylum Chloroflexota; class Anaerolineae; order Anaerolineales; family Villigracilaceae; genus UBA5195. The sequence goes on along the minus strand of JBBRWF010000369.1, from coordinate 2,410 downwards.
AGATGAAGCCGCAGCGCATAAATACGCCGGCCGATCAATCGGTTTAGCGATGTTTTTAGGTCTGGTGGTTGGGGGTATTATGCTGCTTTTGCGAAATCCGGTATTGAGCCTCTATAATGTTTCGCCCGATGTGCTCAATAACGCTTACATGATTATGACGATTGCTGCGTGCGCGGTCTGGTTACGAGCTTCGAACATGGTAATTATTGTAGGCACACTGCGCAGCGGAGGTGATACTGTTTACTCGCTCATTCTAGATGGTTTCGTAATCTGGCTGGTAGGTGTTCCGCTGGCTGCCCTGGGCGCATTTGTATTCCTGTTGCCAATTCAATGGGTATATTTCCTGGTTCTTTCTGAAGAGCTGACTAAATTCGTTTTAGGTTTTAAGCGTTACTTATCAGGTAGGTGGATCAATAATCTGGCTAATGCTGTTTAAATAGTTTCTGCATTTTTAATTACATAACTATCGTAAGCAATTATGAGGGATTTAACAACCCCACCTACCATGCCCTGCCCCACTGCTATGCCATCTATCTCCACAACTGGCACTACCCCGCGTGAGCTGCTGGTGATAAAGGCCTCATCAACCCAGGGGATTTCTTCCACACCCAGGGCCCTGTAATCAATGGAAAAACCGTTTACACGTGCTAATCGCAATACTGCCCGACGTGTCACACCTAAAAGAATTCCTTTGCGAGCAGAAATGATTTTCTGGCCTTTAACAGTATAAAAATTACTGGTGAGTCCCTCAAGAATCTGATTATTGTGAACCATGACAGCTTCAAAAATACCGTTTTGCAGTATGGTTTTACGTTCTATTTCACTTTTTGAGATAAAACCAGTGGTTTTTAATCGAGGGTTGGATCGTTCAATATGAGAAGTAACCAGTTTTACGCCATTTTGATAAATGGTTGCATCAAGCAGTTTCAATGGTTCAATTGCAATAAATACCAGACCGGGTTTCTCGGATAACGATACGCTAATGCGTACTCGGGCTTCGCTGGATTGGTATGGCCCCAATAATTTTCTCAAGCTTTGGCGCAACTCATATTCGGAAGCAGAGGTTATTATTCCCGCGATTTCGGCAGGACCAAATAATCTGTCGAAATGAGATTGCAGACCAAGCACTTTCTGCGCACCGCCAAACGTTCGAAAGGTGGAATATAATCCCTGAGGAAGCTGGCGCGTGATTTCGTCCAGTGAAATCCCGGGTTTAGAAAACCCTGATTCTTGCGTGGTAATACCACTTTCAAGTTTGTAAATATCAATGCTCATACGCTTTATAATATCATTTTTGGAAGCAGTGCATGTATTAAAATTATTATCAATCTAGCAATACATATCCGGAGCACATCAAAATTTACTTGACATCTTCGAAAATCAGGTGATAAAATTATAGTTAATAAAATTCTTAGGAAAGGAGGCGCGCTTCATGGAAAGAAACAGGTTTATTATTTTATTTGCCGGAAAAGTTTTCGAATTATATAAGTTTCCTTTTCGAAGTGCGCCAGTTGACTCCTAAGATCAACTACCTGTGTCCTATCAGCCACGGCGCTTTCGCACCGTGGCTTTTTTGTCTCTATTATTTCACGACCCTTTTCTTATGAGAAGGCGGAGCATGCTCAAATGGCTAACAGCGCTGATCAAAAATCTACTTACTTTGACTTTCGTAAAGCAATCTCAAAAAACCGTCTAAAAGGTCTGTGGCAAGTAATGACTGACTACCATTTACCCTATGGTGGGGCTGTTGCTGCCTTATCTGTTTCGGCGCTCGCTAAAACAGCCACTTTTTTGTTATTACGATATTTTGCAGATCTTGTTACCGGGAACGCCATGCCAATAGGGAAAAACCTGGAATTGACGTTTCTATATATTGCTTTGGGTTTTGTTTTTTTTGCGGCATTTGAGGGTGGGTTTGCCTTTCTCTCAGGCCGGCTGGCTGCCTATACCGCGGAAAGCATCACGCGCCGGTTAAGAAATTTCTTATTTGACCACATCCAGCGTTTGAGCTTTTCGTATCACAGTGTTACGCCAACAGGGGATTTGATTGAGCGTGTTACATCTGATGTTGATGCCTTGAGACGGTTTTTTAGTGAACAGGCTATCGGTGTAGGCCGCATCGTTCTTCTGTTTGTCATTAACTTTATTGCCATCCTGACTTTAAATTGGAAACTTGGACTGGTATCCGTCGTCGTGATTCCATTTATTCTTCTGGTTTCCCTCTGGTTTTTTAAACGCGTCACTGAGCGTTATGAAAAATACCAGGAGCAGGAGGCAGCTCTTTCAACCACTCTACAGGAGAATCTCACTGGTGTGCGCGTGGTAAAGGCCTTTGCCCGGCAAGAATATGAAAAAGGAAAATTTGAAAAAGAGAACTGGGGAAAGTTTATACGCGGTAAAGCATTACTAT
>JBBRWF010000368.1:0-5045 GCA_038249405.1 Anaerolineales bacterium | reverse complement strand
CGATGCTCAACCGCGTCTTGCCAATCCCCGGCGGACCCGTCAATGTAACAAGACGGATCGCAGGGTTCAACAAATATTCTCGTACGACCGCAATATCTTCTTCGCGCCCTATGAGCGAGGTGACCGGTGTGGGCAAAATCGAACGTGGGGATTTGGTGGAGGGGGACCAGGGAAATTCTTCTGGTATCTCGTCGAGCGCAGATTTCCAATCGCCTCGCGCAAACCGTAGAAAGACTGTTTGTTCCTCCGGAGGAATGCTGAATATTGCGGCGAACCATTTGACGATCTGCGCGGAGGGACGGCGTTCCTCTGACTCAAACTTGCGCAAGGTACTTGTGGAGCAATGGAGCTTTTGAGCAAGTTGTTCCTGCGTCCACCCTTGCGCTCTACGTCGGCGCTTAAGCCACTCTCCGAACGATACCTCGGCCAACGCTTCCCTCCTTGAGTTGTGTCATTTTTGTGTCACCCAGCGACACCAGGAAAGGCATGCAGTTCAGTATCCTGTAACCATTGATTAAAGGTTACTACTCAGCCTGTAATGGATTCTAACAAAAATAATGCGTAATTTCTACAAATGGCGAATAAACTATAGACATTAAGAAAAAGAAATGGACAGAATAGCGTCATAAAAAGAGAGGAACGCTTTATCCTTAAGCAAGTCTAGCAAACCAGCCGAAGGAGGCGTTCCATGAATAGAATAACTTTTTGTACAGCCACAGTCAAGCGTTTTGAGGAAGAATTGCGAAAATCTTACCAGCGAGGCGATAAACGATTGATACGAAGGATCAGCGTGCTGCTGGCAAGCAATCGACAGACCGATTTGGCCGGGATCGCGGCGACATGGAGAATTGCACGACAAACGGTCTATAACTGGATCGCCGCCTTTCTGGAAAAAGGTTGGGATAGTTTGAAATACGGTTTTGCACCGGGGCGACCGTCGCGCTTGACCAAAACGCAGAAACAAGAACTGTATAACTTGGTCAAGCAAGGACCGGAAGCCTGTGGCTTTTCCAGCGGGTGTTGGACAACGGTGATGATCCAGCAGTTGATCGATCAGAAATTTGGTGTTCTGTATAACCGTTTCTACGTGAGTGAATTGCTGCACAATTTGGGTTTGTCGTATCAAAAGGCTCATTTTGTGTCCGATCATTTGGATGAACAAGCGCGCCGACGCTGGATGGAAGAAGTATGGCCGCAAATATTGCAGCAGGCCAAGCAACTCAACGCGCCAATCTTCTTTGGCGATGAAGCCAGTTTTGCATTGTGGGGTTCTTTGTCCTACACCTGGTCGCCGGTTGGGCAACAACCGCAGGTCAAAACCACCGGCATCCGCAAAGGCTACAAAGTGTTTGGCTCGATTGAATACTTTAGCGGTCAATTCATTTATCAGGGTCTGGAGGAGCGCTTCAACAGCGACAGCTATCAGGTCTTTCTCCAATATCTGCTTTCTCATTTTTCCGGACCGGTCATCCTGATTCAGGACGGCGCTCGTTACCATACCAGCAAAGCCACTCGCCAGTTCATCCAAGAGCATCAGAGCCAACTGATCGTCTACCAACTACCTTCCTACTCTCCCGATTACAATCCAATAGAAGAACGCCCAACAGAATACTTGCGAGAAACACGCGAGCCACAAGAATATTCGCCTTACCCACCCGTGCCATCCGCTGGCAGGTCAGGTGGTGACCGTTTGTCGCATCTATCAGCATAGGAAAGATCAAACCTATTGGGATATTAGCCTGCCGGACGGCAGCCGGGCCTTTGTGCCGGATAGCTGGACAGAATCAACAGGCAGCAACCTAACGACTGGTTCCCAGGAACTGGATCTCTCCGCTCTGCAGAATCTGGCTACGATCATAGCAGAACTTCAAGATCGTGTTTGCCAGAAAGGAGCAGTGTGTGATGAACCATCCGGTGTGGAGCCAGTTCCCGGTAGAGAACCGGCGGTTATTGGTCCTGTTGCTGGTCGAAGCCAGCCTGAAACTCCTGTCCTATCCTGCGGAGAACAACCATGAACCCTCATCCGAAAATCCTTCCGGTCCATCTCGGCCGGAAAGCCTATGTCTACGTCCGGCAGTCGACCCTCCATCAGGTGCTGCACAACGGTGAGAGCACTGAACGACAGTATGCATTGGCCCAACGGGCTGTCGAATTAGGTTGGGAACCGGCCCAGGTGATCACCATCGATGAGGATCAGGGCCAGTCCGGTGCCACAGCCTCCAATCGTCCCGGGTTTCAGCAACTCATCAGTGCCATCAGCCTGGATCAGGTGGGGATCGTTCTGGTGTTAGAAATGTCCCGTCTGGCGCGCAGTTGCAGTGATTGGTACCGGGTGCTGGAACTGGCAGCTCTGGCCGGGACCCTAATCGGTGACGAAGCTGGAATTTATGAACCGCGCGATTACAACGACCGGCTCTTATTGGGGCTAAAAGGTACGCTTAGTGAAGCGGAGTTATTTACCCTCAAGTCCCGCCTGCAAGGGGGGAAGTTGAACAAGGCCCGGAAAGGTGAATTGGCCCAAACGCTGCCGGTTGGGTTTGCCCGTCTGCCGGATCACCGCGCCCAGTTGGACCCGCACAGCGATGTGCAGTCTACCCTGCGCGTGATCTTTGACCAGTTCGACCGGCTTGGATCGGCCAATGCAGTTTTGCGCTATTTTCGCGACCAGGATTTGCTCATTCCGCGCCTGATCCTACAGGGAGAGGATATAGGCCAGATTGTTTGGAGGCGGGCCAGTTACGCGGCCATCGATCTGGTGCTGACCAATCCCGCTTATGCCGGTGCATTTGCCTTCGGACGCCGCAAACAGACCGCCCGACGCGTCCCGGGCGAGGTTACCGGGCGAACACGCCAACCGATGGAAGAATGGGAGGTGCTGATCCCCGACGTGTACCCGGCCTACATCACTTGGGAACGCTACCTGACCAATCGGGCGCGCTTGCGCCAGAATTTGGGCCGCTTTGGCGAGTCCTCTGGGGTTCCCCGCCAGGGGGAGGCTCTCCTCCAGGGGATCGTCTTCTGTGCCCGTTGTGGGCGACGAATGACCATGCAGTACAACGACGTCGCAAATTATGTGTGTGACCATCTCAAAAAACGTTATGGCGAACCGATATGCCAGCATTTCACGGCCGGGCATGTCGATCAAGCGGTGGTGAATGCCTTCCTGGAAGTCATCGAACCGGCGCGCATCGAAGCCACCCTGGCGACCCTGGAACAGTTGGAGCAACAGCGCCAGGCGAGCGACCGGTTGTGGCAGCAACGGATTGAACGCTCCCAATACGAGGCTGAGCGCGCCCACCGCCAATACGGCCGGGTGGAACCGGAAAACCGGTTGGTGGCCCGCGAGTTGGAGACGCAGTGGAACGCCGCCTTGCAAGCGGTGGAGGAGGTAAAACGTGCCTATGCCCAGGCCCAGCTTCAGCAAGGAAAACTGCTGTCCCAGGTTGACCGCCAGCAGATCGAACGCTTGGTACAGGATGTGCCACGGGTTTGGGCAGCGTCCACGACCACGACTCCGGACCGAAAACGAATGCTGCGTTGTTTGATCCGCGATGTGAGCCTGGATGCGCTGACCCAACCGGGCCAAACGCGCATTCTGATCCGCTGGCAGACCGATACCGTCACCCCGATGACGGTTCATCGCCCGACCCCTGCGGATGCCCATCGCCTCGCAGCTTCCATCGTTGAATTCATCCAGACCCTGGCGCGCCAGTATCCGGATGATCGCATTGCCGAAATCCTCAACCAGCAGGGATTGAAAACCCAGCAGGGATTGGATTGGTCGTATCGGCGGGTGATGGAGACGCGCCGACGGCATCACATCCCCACTACCTGCCCGATTGTGCCCAAGAATGACCAGCCCCGTGGCGACGGGTTGCTGTCGTGTCAAGCCGCTGCGCAGCAACTCCATACCAGTTCCAACACGATCTTGTTGTGGGCCCAAAAGGGAATATTGTATAATGAGCATAAGCCCGGGGTCAATCCGGTTTGGGTACGCATTACCCCGGAGGATGTCATTCGCCTAAACCAGGTAGTGCCTCCCCCAGAGAGCTTACCCATTCGGCAGGTTCGCCGCGAATTGCATATCAACCTGACACAGTTCTGGGAACTGGTTCGGCTGGGACGTTATACCGTTTACCGGGTACGGGAAGGAAAGCATTGGGAATTTTGGGTCAACTCACATTGATCGATCTATTGTAGTCGTTATGTCTCCCCACTGATTCGAGGTGCAGTATGATGAGCCTTTCGAGTATCTGTGGAAAAAGGTGAAAACGAAGGCCACGCATAACCGCTATTTTGAAGAGTTCGTCATGTTAGTGCAATCGGTCGAGGATGCCTTGAAAGTATTGGCTACCGCCGCCGACGAAATCAAGCGCCTAATGGGTGTTTACACCAAACATTTGGCTGATCCACAGACTGCTTAAATCTGTGTCCAATTCATTTTCTTAATGTCTATAGTAATGCTTCCGGCGCTATTGCCTCCCCGCCCCGAACTCCATATCGTTTGTATATTGCGCTCAGGTCCAGTTGGGCAACCATATCGACTACAAATCTTGCCAGATGATTCGCCGGAATCGCTTCTCCAAGACTGATTTGGATATTTGGTGTCGCTGCGTAATCAGGTTTCGTAAATTTTCGGGTCATTGCTCAAGTGTACCAATCTTTTAAAGTCTTCGTTCACTCCGACAAGCTGCTAGCATCGAGTTTATGGATCGACTGCGCCATTGATCCTACCTGGTTTTGAGGAACGAGTTTTTAGCTGGCGGTTAACGCTCGTGTAGACGTAGATGATCCTTCCGCGAAGGGGATATGGACCTGGCTGGATCGGCCGGTTTCATCCATCCTGAAAGAAGTCGAGATGGCGAATGCCCACGGCGTTCGCCATCTCGACAAGAAAAACCTTTTTCTGCCCATTTCTCAATGAGAATTCCACCGATCGTCCGCTATTTTAAGTGCCGCTGCGGGTGATGGGCAGGAATTCGAAGAAGGCGATCACGGCAAAGGTGGCCACCAGGCTGGCAATCCAGCCCAGCAGCGCCAGGGTG
>JBBRWF010000367.1:0-5050 GCA_038249405.1 Anaerolineales bacterium | reverse complement strand
TGGTGGAGCAGTTAGCAAAAGATTTACAGGCGGAATTTCTTGGTGCCAGTGGCTTTTCTGCTTCTAATCTCTGGCGGATGCGTCAGTTCTACCAAATTTATAGTAGCAACGAAAAACTCGCACCGCTGGTGCGAGAAATTAGTTGGTCGCATAATATTGTCATCTTCGAGCAATGTAAAGATGACTTGCAACGCGAATTTTACATTCGCATGACCCGCAAGTTTGGGTGGACTAAAAATGTTCTCACTCATCAGATTGAAAATCAAAGCTATGAAAAAACGTTGTTAAACCAAACCAATTTCGATCAGACTGTCACTGTGGAGATTCGCCAACAAGCAAAACTGGCAGTAAAGGATGAATATATTTTTTCATTCCTTGAACTAGAGGATGAGCATAGCGAACGACAGCTAGAACAAGCCTTGTTGAGTCGAATTGAGCACTTCCTGCAAGAGATGGGCGGGGCATTTACCTTCTTGGGCAGTCAATATCGACTGGAGATTGAGGATGAGGAATATTTTATCGATCTCTTGCTTTATCATCGTCGTTTGAAGTGTTTAGTTGCGGTTGAATTGAAAGTCGGCAAGTTTCTTCCTGAATACGTCGGCAAGATGCAATTTTATTTGGCTGCCCTTGATGACCAAGTAAGAATGGTGGACGAGAACCCTTCGATTGGGATTATTTTATGCAAGTCCAAGAAGCGAACCATTGTGGAATATGCTTTGCGTGAATCTGCCAAACCCATTGGCGTTGCCACTTATCGCATTGTTTCGTCATTACCAGAAGATTTGCGCAATCAGTTGCCTTCTGCTGAACAGGTAGCAAAGTTACTGCCTGAAATCGATCAATGATGTCCATTATTCAACTAATAACCGTGGCGCAATAATCCGGGCAGTTTAAAGCAAAGGCAACGAGTGAAGGGACTTTGCCGAACATGGGTTGCAGTGGAGTTTGGCTTGATCTGCGCGTTTTCAGTGTTGATTGCCCGCTTTCACATCATCTCGTTGGCAGCGTAGTCTGCCCGCAATCGCCAAACCCACTGAACCCAGCGTTCGGTGCTTTGCTCAAAACCAATTATCTTTGTAATCAATCACATACTGCCTGAACAGAATTGGTTTGCGCCCTATTAAATTTTCTACCTCACGTGTTACATTTTTCGCCATTCCGAATCTTGTGGATATATATAATCCCATTTGTACGAGAGCAAACATAAGCGGTGTACCCTTGCGCACAGTTTCAATCAGAAAGTAGAAAGGGTTGGGGTTGCGATAAACAATTTCGCGCCCTAATACATCGCTCATTACCCTTGTTGCTTCCCAGTAATCGAGAGCCTCACTTCCTGTCAAGTCGTAATTTTTTCCAGCGTGTCCTTCCTCAGTTAATGCCAGAGCCGCGACTGCGCCAATATCGCGTACATCAATAAAACTGGTTTTGGCATTTCCCGCAGGCACAAAAATTTCATTGCGTTCCTTGATTTCCTTGCGGTGAGCGGTATTTAGATTCTGCATAAAGAAACTGCAACGCAGAAAGGTGGTTTGCAGATTGATTTTATGCAGGTAAGTTTCCACTTTGTAATGGGGAACATATTTTGCGTTCTCAATCCCAATCAAAGAAAGAAATACGACATGCGTTACACCTGCCTGTTTTGCCGCGTCCATAGATGGATTCATATCCCGCTGGATGTTAGTTAGGTGCGGTGGACGCATATAGAACATTTTCTTCACATCTTTGAAGGTTGCCGTATAGGTAGTAAGGTCAGTAAAATCAAAGTGGACTGATTCCACCGAATCGCCGAATCTCTCCTTGAGTTTCTTTACATCAATACCTGCCGCGCGAACCTTACCGCCTCTGGCTAGAATCTGCTTAACGACTTCTACGCCCACGTTACCGAGCGCGCCAATAACTAAAATTGGGGATGACATTTTTTTCTCTCCTGTGCTTGACGCTATATAGACCAGTCGTTATAATAGCATTGTCTCTCGATTTTGAAAAAATGACAAATGACACCGTTTATCCAGATGGATATTTGAGGTTGAAATGAGTAGCGCCCGCGAACATATCTTACAAACCACTTGTGACTTGATGGAAAAACAGGGCTATCATGGCACAGGATTGAACGAAATCGTTAAAGAGAGTGGCGCTCCGAAAGGCTCGCTGTACCATTATTTTCCTGAAGGGAAAGAGCAAATCACATCCGAAGCCGTTATGCAAGCGGGCAAAGCAACTGCCCAACGGATACAAAACGGTTTAAGTGAGAACAGTAACGCGGCAAAGGCAATCTATGATTTTGTGTTGAACATCGCCGACCATGTGGAATCATCGGGATTTGCGGCAGGTAGCCCGTTGACAGCAGTAGCGATGGAAACTGCCACCAAGTCTGAACGCATCAATTTGGCCTGTCGAGAAGCCTATACGTTGCTGGAAACAGCGTTCAAGGAAAAATTACTTAAAAGTGGGTTTACAAAGATAAAAGCAGATGAATTAGGAACATTTATCACTGCCGCAATTGAAGGCGGAATCATTCTGAGCCGCACCTATCATTCAGGTAATCCCTTACGTACAGTAGCAAAAAATCTCAAAGTGTTACTCTCGCAATCAATATAAAAGGAGAAAAAATGAAAATCATCGTCTTTGGAGCATCTCGTGGCGTTGGATTGAAAGTTGTTGAGCAGGCATTAGAAGCAGGGCATACGGTAACTGCCTTTGTCCGTTCGCCTGAAAAGTTTGGGGTCAAACATGCACATCTAGCGGTATTCAAAGGTGATTCGATGGATGCCGCCGCAGTAGAAAAGGCGATTGCAGGGCATGAGGCAGTTATCAGCGCGTTGGGACCAACCCGCCCGCCAGTTCCACAGATGATGGAAATTTCCGCGAAAAATATTGTAGCAGCGATGAAGAAACATGGTGTGCGCCGATTGGTTTCGACAACGGGCGCAGGTGTACGTCAGCCTGAAGATAAGCCGAAATTTGTCGACCATTTGATCGGTTTTCTACTTAACCTTCTGGCAAAGGATGTCCTCCTGGATTCTGCGGAAAATGTGAAAGTAATTCAGGCTTCTGATTTGGATTGGACGGTTGTGCGTTATCCGCGCCTGATGAACAGTGAACACACGCGCAAATATCGAGTCGGTTTTGTGGGCAAAGACTCAGGCACACAGCTCTCCCGTGCTGATGGGGCTGATTTTGTGTTGAAGGAATTGACAGAAACAAAGTGGCTCAGAAAATTGCCACTGGTGAGTTATTAGACACCTCTCCAAAAGCAAGCGAGTCTTTTAACTGAACCGCACCGAACATCCATTGCAGCGGCACCCAAAGGGTTCCCGGCCTGATTACGGTTTTTTTGCAGTGGGTCGCCCGCTTGGTCATGGTTTCGTTGGGCTGTTGTCGGCCACGCACTCCGGCAATCCCGCTGAATTTAGCGTTCGACGGACGGGGGATGACGGGGGCGGGTTAGGCAAAGCGTTGGCGTCTACCACAGAGGCCGAGGGCAGGAGCTATCAAACTGTAGGTACAATCAGAGAGAGGCAAAGATGAACAGAAATACAACGCCCGAACCCTGCGACGTGATTATCCTCGGTGCTGGTATTTCCGGGATTGGCGCGGCCTGTCACTTGCAGCGTGAGTGCCCGCATAAAGCTTATGTCATCCTCGAGGCCCGGGATGCTATTGGCGGCACATGGGATCTCTTCCGCTATCCTGGAATTCGTTCTGATAGTGATTTGTATACCTATGGCTATGACTTCAAACCGTGGTACGGCAAACCCATCGCGACGGCCGCTGAAATTCTCCATTATTTGCAGGAAGTGGTGGATGAAAACAAGCTCGCGCCGCACATTCGCTTTGGTCAGCGCGTCAGTCGCGCGGTCTGGTCGACGGCAGACGCGCGGTGGACGGTCGAAGCCCAAAGCAGCGACGGCGAGACCCGCCGCTTCACGGGCAACTTTCTCTTTATGTGTCAGGGTTACTACAATCACCAGGCCGGTTATCGTCCCAGTTTTCCGGGTGAGGAAAACTTCAAGGGGCCGATCATCCACCCACAACAGTGGCCTGAAGAACTCGATTATACCGGTAAACAGATGGTGGTCATCGGCTCCGGTGCGACAGCCGCGACGATCGTCCCTGCGGTTGCGGAACGCGTGGCCCACGTGACGCAATTGCAGCGTTCGCCCAGTTACTATATGTCGATCGACAATCAAGCAGAAGATGACATGATCAAGGCATTGCGTGCCCTCGACGTGCCACAGGAGTGGATCCACGGGATTAAGCGCCGCAAATTTCTTGAGGAGAGTCGCGTCTTTACCGAGCGCGCCCGCAATGAGCCAGATGTGGTCAAGCAGGAGTTGCTTGATATGACGGCGGCCGTGTTGCCGGCAGATTACGACCTTGCCACCCACTTCACGCCGCGCTATGCGCCCTGGAAAGAGCGGTTGTGTTTGCTGCCGGATAATGACTTGCTCAAGGCAGTCGCAGCAGCCAAAGTATCGGTGGTGACCGACCACGTCGCCTGTTTCGTCGCAGACGGCATCTTGCTGGAATCGGGACAGACACTGAAGGCCGATATCATTGTCTGCGCCACGGGTGTCGAACTCTGTGGCCTGGGCAATATCAGTTTCACGATTGATGGCAACCCGGTTAGCGTCCCCGATACTTGGACTTACAAAGGCATTATGATCTCGGATATGCCCAATCTGGCCTGGACTTTCGGCTACATTCGTTCAGCATGGACATTACGAGCCGATCTCATTGCGCGCTTTGTGTGTCGTTTGTTAAATTATATGGATGAGGCCGCGGTGCGGCAATGCACGCCCCGGCTGCGACCCGAAGATCAGCACATGGAAGCCAAGCTATTCATCGACGCCGCCGACTTTGCGCCAGGTTACATGCAGCGCGGCGTCGGGCGTCTACCCAAACAGGGTGATCGTGAACCCTGGATCAACCTCCAAAATTACTATCTGGAGAAGGATACCCTACCCCAGGTCAGCTTTGATGATGGCGTTCTTCAATTTGACAACCCAAAGCGCAGCGAAGCTGATTGAGAGAAATCAGATGAAGT
>JBBRWF010000366.1:0-5056 GCA_038249405.1 Anaerolineales bacterium | reverse complement strand
CACCGAACAGGCCGGATGTGGTAGGGAAGGGAGGTTTGATCCTGGGGAGGCCGCGCTTGCCCTCGATGGCTTCAAACAAAGCGGTTTCCTCTCCGCAAATATAGGCCCCTGCGCCAAGCCGTATTTCGACATCAAATTTATTGTTCAGATAGCCTGCTTCACGGGCTTCAGATAGCGCTAATTCCAAACCGGGTAACAGGTATGAGTACTCTCCTCGTAGAAAGATATATCCCTTATTCGCTCCAATAGCGTGAGCTGCGATACACATCCCTTCAATAATCAAGTGCGGATCATACGCCAGCAAAATCCGATCTTTAAAAGTGCCCGGTTCAGATTCGTCTGCGTTGCAAATAATGTACTTCTGTGTTCCTTCTGCAGTGTATGCACCTTCTAATTTGACACCAGTTGGAAACGCTGCACCACCTCGTCCTACAAGACCTGAAACTTTTACTTCGTTAATAACTGCATCTGGACGCATGAGTAATGCACGCTGTAAAGCTGCATAAGTGCCGTATTCTATTAGCGTGGTGGATTTGTTGCCAGCGCAATGCCTGGTTAGTAAATTATGGCTACCATAGACCTGGGAAACCGGCATGGAAAGGGTATCTGGTTCACCGGTCTGGGGTAGATTTGTTGCTGCCATGTTATTAATCGTTGCAGCAGGAGCGAGATCGCAAAGACCAAGGCAGGTACTATGTTCAATGGTGATAGATTTATCAAAATTGGTTTGACCGGGGTTCGTTTGATTTGCAGCGCAGAAGTGTTTAAGAATTTGATCTGATCCTTTGAGTGCACAAACCGGATCAGTGCAAACCCGAACTATCTTTTTCCCTACTGGCTTGTTATAAAATAGGTTATAGAATTCAATAACCCCGTGCAAATCTGCAAGGGGAATTTTTAATTCGCTTGCTATTTCCGAAGCAACTTCCCTGGGTATCCATCCGTAAATATTCTGGGCAGCGTGCAGGGAAGGCAGTAAGCCGGAACGGCCAAGTGGAAGAAATTGCCTGATAGCGGATTTTAAAAGGGGAATATCAAATTCAGCCATAGCGACTCCATTAGCAAAGAGTATAGACTGAAAATTAATCAATTGCAAGGATTACATCAGTGAGGTTTCGATTACCAGTAAACTTGAAATTTTGTTACCAATATTAATTAAAACAATTACCCCGGGTTATTCCATTGGGATTAAAAAAAGGAGCTCAGAGAATAGAATTTCTATTCTCAGGGCTCCAAGTTCAAACAAAAAGATTATTTATCGCCGAGCAGGGCAAAACCACCATCTGTAACTGATGAGGACGCGCAAATGGTCGCGGGGTTGCCAGACACTGTACCGCCAAGATAAGTCCAGCTTCCGCCACTAAAGACATAGATTGCGGCGTTCTTTGCAGCAGCCTGGGGAGTATAGGCAAAGCAGGCAGTTATCAGAGCCGCTCCGGTGGACTTGGTGGACACCATAAAACCGCTAGACAGGTAGGCGAGACCGGAAGGCGGGGCGCCAAAAAAGCTGTTGGGTGTCTTGGTGCGCTGGACATCAAGGGTGTATCCAGGGTCAGATGTAACGATGGTGAAGGTCGCATCACCCATGTTGATGGTCTTGTTTCCGTCACCTGTCTTTTTGGCTTGGTTTACAGATGGACCAAGGGTTCCCATTCTCGTACCTGCCCAAACGCTGGTGGCTGCCAGAAATAAGCTAATGGCAAGTAATGCAGCCAGGACTAACTTGAAATTTCGTTTCATAAAATATCTCCTTTTGAATTTGTGATTGATTGTATTATAGCCATATTAATCGGTTCACATGTTCGTGTTTTGTTCGCATTTTAATAGCCCATCTTTTTGAAGTGTTATAATTCGAAAATATTTTCAAAAAAGCGGGCTTAATCGAAAACATGAGCGAGTTTCAAGCTGATATTGAGCAATTAAGAGCAATACTTGACCATTTACGAAATCCCTGGGATTTGGTTGAACACCCCTGGGCCGAGAGTCTTTTGATTCGTGAGCAACAAGGAGCAAGTCCAGGGGAAAAACTGGCTCGTGCGGTCAGGCGTATTTTCCGCGAATTAATGCCTGCACATCCACCTCGCAAAGGCAAGCGATTGGACACAAGATGGGGAGCTTTTGGCATTCTTGCCTCCCAGTATTTTGCTCCGGTTGATTTTGGAACAACCGCTCCTGAAACACAGCGCGAAGCATGGTTGGGCATTGATCAAGCGATATTGTTGTATGTTTTTGGTCAAGAAGCAGAAATTCCCATTGAGCAGCAAAAACATTACTGTCTTGTAGGTAATGAACCTGGCATTGCTCCGAACAGCACCCTCAGCGGCTGGAATCGAAAAGGACTTGAAGCTCTATTACGCTTGGTAATTCAATATGAAGAAGGGCTGAAAGCTGGTAAAAAGGTTTTACTGCTGGAAGATGAACAGCAGCGTGATTCTGATGATTTAGCGCTGGTGGAAATTATTTCTAATGAAATATATTTGCATTCTGGGATCGATAATGTTATTACGGCGAGCCCGAATAAGTCGTTTGGAAATAAAATAAGGTCACGCTTAGCGTTGATTTTCACGGTGGCTGCACTCAGCTTATTGTTATGGGCCGGGTGGCAAAGCTATCAAATATATCAACAATTGGAATTAGTTAAACAAGATTTATCCAGTCTTAAGCCATATTTATCGCCAATCCCGCAAGTAGGGCAAATTCCGGAGGTTGCAACAAGAGTTAGCGGATTACGCGATGATCTGGGCAAGTTTCAAAAAATGTCCGAACCATTTATGTGGGCTACTCCATATTTAAGTTGGATTCCTACCTATGGGGGTGATATTTCTCAAGCCCCTCAATTATTGGATCTTGCCACAGGCCTGGTGGTTGCTGCTGATGAAGGGTTGCAAGCCATGTTGCCAATCGTGGGTACTGTTCTAGATAATCAGCAATCCCTTGATTTGCTGTTGGTTTTAAATCAATTACAAACTGGGCAGCCGCGCTTGTTGGCTGCCCAGCTGGCCCTTGCTCAGGCTCAGCAAGCTCGAACGCGAATTAAAAGTGAATTACTTTCAGGACGAACGAGATCTTTAGTTACCGAGCAGGTAGATCCTTTGCTCGATGCAGTTCAGGGGAAATTTCGCATGGATGATGCTTTAATGCTGGTAAAGGCCGCCCCCAATTTACTTGGAGTTGGAAAATCCGGACCCAAAACTTATCTCCTGTTAATTCAAAATGAGGATGAATTACGTCCAACGGGAGGTTTTATTACGGCAGTGGGTTCGATTGTGATCAGAGACGGTAAGTTGTGGGATATAAATGTTGAAAGCAGCGATCTTGTCGATGATTTTAGCAAACCATATCCTATTGCTCCGTGGCAATTAAGTGACATCATGAATCTATCTCTACTTGCTTTCCGTGATTCAAACTGGTTTAGCGATTATCCAGCAACCGCGGCGATGGCGGAATATTTATATTCTTACTCTCGCGCTCACAGCGTGGATGGCGTGATAGCGATAAATCAGAGTGTGGTGGTGGAGTTATTGAAAACACTGGGTCCGGTCAAGGTGATTGGTGTGCAGTTTGAGATAAGTAGTGAAAATGTAATGCAATACATGCGTTCTGCCAAAAAAGAAGAGCCTGCCGGAGTTATTGGTGTCTGGGATCGCAAGCAATTCATTGGTCGTTTGGCTCAGCCAATACTTGAAAAAATTCTGGCAGCGCGAGGCGAGACATTGAGTGCATTATCACAAACCTTGATTTCGTTGCTTGATCAGCGCTTTATACTTATCCAAATGGACGACCCTGAAATTACAGCCTTTCTTGCCAAGCGCAAATGGGATGGAGCCATAAAGCCGCCAGGTGAGAGCGATTTCTTGTTGGTTGTTGATTCTAATGTAGGTTACAACAAAACAAACGCAGTAGTAGTAAAGGCTTTAACATATGAAATCGACTTAAGCAGCCCGGATAAGCCTCTCTCCCGATTGCTGGTTAGCCAAAATAATAGTGCCAGTGGGTCGGCTCCCTGTTTTGTATATCCTGAACGTGCGAACATAGATACAGCTTATTCTATAAATGAATGTTATTGGAGTTATTTGCGTGTGTATACACCTGAAAACACATTGCTGATTTCAGCTACTCCGCATGCAGTTCCCGCCTTACAAACCTTAACTGAGAAACCTTTCCCCGCTCGCGTTGATGATTTAGGCAATGAGGACATTCCTGGCGTAAAGGTTTTTGGTACTTTTCTGGTGGTGCCTGAGGGCCAGACGTTTCAAACTGAATTTCAGTTTGAATTACCTGTTTTCGTATTGCAACAATCCCCCGATGGTAAATGGACCTACCGTTTGACGGTCCAAAGACAGGCGGGGACAAAGCCTTTGCCATTATCCTTGCGTTTGCTGCTTCCTGCGGGTGCCACTTTGACTAATAGTTCCAATGGTTTTTCTAAAGATCAAGATGCCTGGGAATACAATACTGCGGTAAGTCAGGACCAAATATTTGAAATAAGTTTTACCTTCAAAAATTAAGGACACGGAAACTTTCGAGCTAAGACCCGCGGCAACAAGATTATAATATTGCCGTTATTCTGAGTTATTTGAACAGGAGAACTTCTATGGCATACACAGCAGAGATTAACCGGTCTACCCCGACCTGTTTTTTGTTCCTGATCGATCACTCCACATCGATGGTTGACCCGATCATGGGGGTGCCGGGTAATCCCCAGAAAGCCCGCTTTGTCGCAGATGCGCTTAATAAGGTTATTCAGAGCCTGGTTGTTTCGGCTTCAAAAGATGTGGATGTGCGCCGTTATTACCAGATTGGCGTGCTGGGTTATGGCTTCGGGGTCACATCCCTTTTGGGCGGCGACTTGCAGGGCCAGGATCTGGCCTGGATCGATGATATTTACAAGAACCCGCTGCGCATCGAAGAGCGAATTAAAAAAGAATCTGATGGTGCTGGCGGCGTCATCGAGGTCACGCGAAAATTCCCGGTCTGGGTTGATCCGGTGTCGCGCGGGCAGACGCCCATGTGTGCCGCGCTTGAACGCGCTATCTCTATTCTCATCCCCTGGGTG
>JBBRWF010000365.1:0-5066 GCA_038249405.1 Anaerolineales bacterium | reverse complement strand
GTCAGGCTAGTACGCGCCGGTGAGGTCAGGATCACCGCCCCCGCCAGGGTCACCAACGCCAGCGCATATAACCAGGAGTACGAATCCACCATCCACTCGGGAGAAGTGCTGAATAGCGTTAGCGGCGTCCACAGGCTGGGCGAAAATTGTCTGGGCATGTCCAGCTGCCAGAGAAAAACGCTCATCCACGAAATTAAGCCACCCAATGCCGCGGCAAGCCAGGCATAAGATAGCATCGAACGCACAAACCGTAAAATAACGATCGTCGCAATAGCGAGTACAAACAGCAGCAAAGTAATTAATACGTACATGGGTAATCTATTTTATCAGGTTTGAAGCATGTAAAGCGGTATAATCCCGTCGATGAACGCATCCAGGCTCAAAACCATCGTTCTAATCGTGTGGGGAATGATCGTATTGATGGGAATTCTGTTGGGTTTTTTCGTTCTCAACAGTACAGATTTGCGTTCCGCACTCAGTCTCAATAATTCACAAACGAATGTGGTCTTTCCTACAATCGCCGCCACCCCATCCCTCACACTCGGCCCCACCGCCACTCAGGGCGTCATCTACCTGCCTTCTGCCACCGCGCGCTTTGCCACGCTTGAGCCGGTCACCCCCACTCCCATTTACTCCACATCGCTGCCCATGTTGCAATATTTCTCCACCCTGCCGCCCAATGCGGACCCACTCACCGGAGAGATCCCTCAGAATCCCGAAATCCTGAACCGCCGCCCCATCGCGGTAAAAATTAGCAGTTTCCCGCGCGGAATTGTGCGCCCTGTCCAATCAGGTCTCACATACGCGGACCTTGTCTATGAATATTATATAGAAGACGGCCTGACCCGCTTCATTGCCATTTATTATTCACAGGATGCCAGCCGGGCCGGGCCGGTGCGCTCAGGCCGCTACTTTGATGAATATATCACCCGCATGTACCATGCTGCCCTTGTTTTTGCCAACGCCGATGAACGCGTCGAAAAATACCTGCTCGAAAGCGATCTAAAACCGCTCCTTTTCCTGCCGCGCGATAATAACTTTCCACCTTTTTGGGATAGCGGCAGCGGCGTTGCTGAAACCCACTTCTTTATCGATACTGCCGGCGTTGGCCCTAAATTGACAGACAATACCCATCAGGAATTGCGCGCCAACCTGTTTGCTTCCTTGCTTTACCCGAAGTCTCTGCCCGCAGTCAATAAAATCTACACACATTACTCCATCTACAGTTACAATTACTGGGAATACGACCCCGCCGCACAGACCTACAAACGTTTTTCCGATGCCGCGGATGCAACCGGCCTTGCACAGGGCGAACAATATGCCCCGCATATTGATACCCTGACCGGCAAGCAATTGAGCGCTGATAACGTGATCGTTCTAAGCGTGCCGCACATTTTTCACAATGAATTCGACCGCGCAGACCAACTTCTCGACATTTCCATCAATGGTTCCGGTGACGCTTACATTTTCCGTAATGGACGCATGCTTAAAGCCACCTGGCTGCGTGACCAGATCAACCAGCCCATCCAATTACTGAATGAAAGCGCGAAACCTGTCCCGTTAAAACACGGCAGTACTTATTACCAGGTCATCGACCCTGAAAGCACCCTCAACCAAGCCGACGACACCATCGAATTTTCCTTCTATACCCAGCTGCGCAAAGTGACCCCCACCCCAACACCTTTTGGTTGGGAACCATCTCCAACGCCAAAACCCACCAGACAACGTCACTGAGCCTGTTACTCAATAAAATAAACCGAGGTGCAATATGTGTGGAAGATTCACCCTTACAGTCGACCCATCAGATTTACAGGCAGCCTTTCCTGAATTTACCTTCCCAGCCGCAAGCGCCCGTCGCTTCAACATCGCCCCTACCCAACCCGTGCTGGTCATGCCCAATGACGGAAAATCCACCGCCGATTTTTACATCTGGGGCCTGATCCCCATGTGGGCCAAAGACCCAACCATCGGCTCGCGCCTCATCAATGCCCGCGCCGAAACTCTTGCTGAGAAATCTTCCTTTCGCGGGGCCTACAAATACAAACGCTGCCTCGTTTTTGCAGACGGTTTCTACGAATGGAAAGCGCAGCCCGGTGCCAAAGGCAAAATTCCCTACTATATCCAGCTCAAATCCGCCCAGCCTTTTGCCTTTGCCGGTTTATGGGATGAATGGCTCAGCCCGGATGGTTCCCAGGTAAAATCCTGCGCCATCATCACCACCGAGCCCAATGCCCTCATGTCCACCCTGCACAACCGCATGCCCGTCATCCTCCCGCAATCCGCGTATTCCCAATGGCTGGATATCGCCCCCCAAAAGCCCGAAGCGCTGCAAAACCTGCTGGCCCAGTACCCCGCCGCTGAAATGACCGCCCACCCCGTCTCCACCCTGGTCAACAGCCCGGCAAATGACCGCCCCGAACTGGTACACCCCATCCAGGCCGATAAAACCTCCCGCGATCCGCAGAAAGATTTCTCTTAAAACCCAACCATGACCTTCAAACAACAGGTCATCCATCGCTACCCAGCCCTGGCCTCCCGCGATTTCACGATCTTCTGGGTCGGCCAGTTTATTTCGCTCATCGGCACTTGGATGCAAAACACCACCCAGCCCTACCTTGCTTATCGCCTGAGCGGCCAACCCTTCGATCTTGGATTGATCGGCTTTGCGGGCGCCCTGCCCACCCTGCTGCTGGCTCTGCCCGGCGGCGTATTGGTGGAACGGCTCGACAAGCGCAAAACGGTCATCATCATGCAAGCAGTCATGATGCTGCAGGCCTTTATCCTGGCAGCTCTGGCGCTGACCGGCATGATCCAGATCTGGCACATCGTGATACTCGCATTCCTTCTCGGTACGGCTACTTCCATCGAAATTACCGCCCGGCAAGCCATGCTTATCGAGCTGGTCGGCAAAGGTGCCCTGCCGAATGCCATCGCCCTGCAGTCCACAATCTTTAATGCCGCCCGGGTCATTGGCCCATCCCTGGTAGTGCCCTTTCTCATCTTCATCCAGGGCAGCGGTGAAGGTTGGGCCTTTCTTGCCAACGGAGTCAGCTACCTGTTCATCATCGTCAGCCTTTTCTTTGTGAACACCCCCTTCAAAATTGAACCAAACCGGGAAAAACGTGACCTGTGGAACGAGTTCCGCGAAGGCCAGGCCTATATCAAGAAAACGCGCCTGGTCGCCTTGATCATCCTGATGGCGGCTGTGTTGGGTTTTGTCGGCTTCCCCTTGTTGCAGCAAATCCCCGTCATCGCCCGCGACGTTTTGGCGCAGGCCGGTGATACCGAACCCTTGCGCGCCGCCCGCAATAGCGCCCTGTATACCGCGCAAGGCATCGGAGCCCTCGTGGCGGCTCTTGCGCTGGCCTCCTTCAACCCCAAACGCAAAGGGCTGATGCTGGCAGCCGGTCAAATGACTTTCGTAGTCAGCGTCCTGATTCTGTCCTTCACCCGCAATGTGCCAGTCACCCTGGTCCTGATCATGTTGATTGGCTGGGGAACCGTCACCGCGCTCGCCACCATGAACACCCTCATTCAGCTGGAAGTGCCCGACCACCTGCGCGGGCGTGTCTTCAGCACCTATTTATGGGCGTTGCAAGGCGTAGCACCTTTCGGCAGTCTTTTTGTTGGCTGGCTCGCTCAAAACTGGGGAGTTCCCCTGTCCGCCCTGATCTGCGGCCTTTTTTGCCTGGTCATTCTTGGTGGAATTCAACTCTGGTACCCCGAAATCAGAACCAGGGTTTTATAGCTTACATCAACCCCTATCACCGCCCACCCTTCGTTAAACCCTGTTCACCACAAAGTTTTTTAATCCTTTTTGCATTTTCTCCGCGTGCTCTGCGCACTCTGCGGTGATTGCTTTTTAGAACACCTCATTAATCTGCCATTAATGCCCGGCTTGACGGTTATTTTTGGGCATGTTATGATGATTTCCAAAGGGCAATAGCATGATTAACGAATTTCAAGAAGTGGCAGACCAGGGGCAAGAGTCAGCGGAAGAACCAACCAACCCAAATAGACACAAACGAACCTCGCTCGGCTGGCTCGAAATGTTGGCGCGCCTCGGCCTGGGAGAAACCGTTGCCCGCATCGGCACAGCAGTCCTGACCCTCGCCATGGTTCTGGCTGCCGTATGGATGATGCGCATACTCCTGCAATCCACCTCACCAAACCCTTCCAAAAACGCTTCCACAAGTTCCCATCCAACCCCCCTCCCCTCCGTGGAATTGGCCGACATGCCAGCCCTTAATGCCAATATCAGCGGCCTGGGGCGTCTAGCCTTGCTGCATACCAACATTCCAAACCGGCCTCGTGCCGATATCGTCAAATACACCATCGCCAAGGGCGATACGGTCATCGCTATCGCGGAAAAATACAATCTCAAACCCCAATCCATCATGTTCGGGAATTACTATACCCTGCGCGACGACCCCCATAACCTGTCGATTGGCGCTGAGCTCAACATTTTACCGGTGGACGGTTATTATTATGAATGGCAGGCAGGCGATGGCTTGAACGGCGTAGCCCGCGGTCTTAACGTCACCCCTGAAGACATTATTAATTACCCGCTCAACCACCTCGATGCGGCCACCATCGGCAATTATTCCAACCCCAACATCAAACCCGGCACCTGGCTGATCGTCCCGGGCGGCACTCGTGCTTACACATCCTGGAGCGCCCCGGTCGGGATCACCCGCACCAATCCGGCTGTCGCGCGCGTCATGGGCGCTGGTTCGTGCGGCAAGATCACGGACGGCGCAGTCGGCATTGGCAGCTTTATCTGGCCGGCCAACAAGCATTACCTTTCCGGCTTTGATTATTCTGTAGAAACCAACCACCGCGGCATCGACATTGCTGGCAACACAGGTGAACCTCTCTACGCCGTCGATGCCGGTGTCATCGTCTATGCCGGCTGGAATGATTGGGGTTACGGCAACATGGTCATGATTGACCATGGCAACGGCTGGCAGTCCTTATATGGTCACATGAACAGTATCGCTCTCGTCTGCGGGCAAAGCGTTGATCAGGGTACAGTAATAGGAACACTTGGCAGCACCGGGCGCTCC
>JBBRWF010000364.1:0-5081 GCA_038249405.1 Anaerolineales bacterium | reverse complement strand
TTTAATGCCGTTTTGTTTCAAAAAATTCCATGCGGTACGCGTTAACTTAACGGTGTTAAGATCGGTGCCTGTGACCATCACCACAACATCTGCTTGCTGAATAATGGATAAATTGACAACAGAGAGTGAGCGGCCCATGTCAATCAAAGTGAGATCGAAGGCCTGTTGAAAAGCATCTGCAACCTGGGGTATTTGAAAAATATCGATTGAATTGGCGGTTTCAGGGTCTGGCGAACCGGGCAGTAAACGGAATTTCCAGTTGTCGACCACTTCCAGCTTCTGGCGCAGGGTATATTTGTTTAACTCCGCCGCGGAACGTGAGGCGGTTTGGATATTAAAATCTCCGTTGTATCCGACAATGGATGAAATTGATCCAATTGGAAAAACCAGGTCTATGACGGCCACATTAAGCTTTGGAGAACTGACAGTGATGTTTTGTGCAATATTGGCGCACAGTGATGAAGTGCCGGTGCCTCCCTTGGCGCTGATGAATACCCCTAAGAGACCGCCGATTTGCTTTTTTTTCTGCCCAACGGCAGACTTTCTGTCTTTATTTTCATCCTGGGAAGGATTTGCCAACATATTAAGCAGTTTTTCCACGGATTGTGGGCTTTTTAGAAAATATTCGTTGCATCCGGCTGACAAGATTTCCGGTATTTTGTCGCTGCTGGATGGCTCTGCCAGGGCAATGCAAAGTGTTGTGGCACTGCGCCTGTCACTTCTCAGTTTTCTAATCAGGTCAGCGGCTGGCATATCAATCATCCCGGCATCCAGGATGATTACATCCGGCTTATCGCGCAGGGCAATGATATAGCCTTCCTTACCGGATGATACTGACTGAATTAAAAAATTTTGTCTGGAGAGGATCGCACTAAAAAAATTTCTGGTGCGTTCATCTTCATCGATTAAAAGGATTGATAATTGTGGATCACTCACGATAGGCCCATTATTCTTCAAAAGGAGGCATCAAATACCCAAGGCCAGAACGGGTGACAATGTGCTTTGGCGAGTGGGCGTCTTCTTCCAGTTTTTGGCGAAGACGGGCGATACTGACCCATAGAATTTCCTTATCATTGCGATATTCCTGCCCCCAAACGCTGGATAGCAGGTCTTCTGCACTCATTACAACCCCTGCATTATGGGCAAACTGGAGCAGTAAACGGTATTCTGTTGCTGAAAGAAAGACTGGCTGGTTGCTGCGCCAGACTTCGGCACGAGCAAAGTCGATACGCAAGTTGTCATGTTCAAAAAAGCGACTCTGACTCACATCTTTGGATGTCTGGGAGCGGCGCAATACCGCGCGGACCCGGGCCAGTAACTCGGTGGCGGAGAACGGTTTGACCAGGTAATCATCTGCGCCCATATCCAGCCCGCGTATCCGGTCTTGTTCCTCGCCTTTTGCCGTAAGTATGATAATGGGCACGTTGGAAAATTGGCGGATGCGCTGGCAGGCAGCAAAACCATCCAGGTTGGGCATCATTACATCCATCAATATCAGATCGACCGGGTTGGCAGAGAAGGTCTCTACTGCTTGAAGCCCATCGGACGCAGTGACAACTTCATATCCATCCGTAAGCAGGTTGGCCTCCAACAAGCGTAAATAGCGTGGTTCATCATCAACGACTAAGATTTTAGTGGACATCCTTGTCTCCTTTGGGACTTAAACCTTGATTATTGGGTAAATCGATCAGAAATGCTGTGCCTATGCCCGGTTGCGATTCAACTGAAATTCTGCCGCCATGAGCTTCAATAATTTTTTCGCAAATGAAAAGTCCTAAACCAGAACCGCTGCCACCCTGCCCTGGTACGCGATAAAAGCGTTTGAAAAGGTTTTGTAAATGTTCGGGTTTTATCCCTGAACCATTATCTGCAAAACGAATGCGGTAAAAACCAGTTTCTTCGCTCAATGAGATTGTTATGAGCGCTTCAGGGGCATACTTTGCTGCGTTGGTGAACAGGTTGCTCAACACCTGTGCTATGCGCACGCTGTCCAACTGAAGTACGGGTTTTACAATAAAATTAAACTCCACTTGCATTCCCTTAAAACGCGCCTGGGCGCGAGTAGCAGTATCGAATAATAATGCGTCCAGCCGGGTGGGCTGGAATTTCATGGGCAGGGTATTACTTTGCAGACGCGCCGATTCCAAAACATTTTCGATCAGTGTATTCAGGTGGTCGGATTCTTCTTCAATAATTGTCAGGAATTCCCTGCGCGTGGTTTCATCCCATTCAGTATCCTGGCGCAGTAAGGTGGTTGAATAACCTTTGATAAATCCCAACGGGGTGCGTAATTCATGCGATATGGTAGCAATAAAATCATCCTGCAAGGCCAACAAACGGCGGGCTTCTTCAAGGGCGCGGATCTCTTCGTTAAGTTTTTTGCGTTCAAACAGCCCTGCGAATTGAGCAGCTATATAACGAGCGTGCAAGATATGCTCGGTGCTATATGGAGGGCCACCAAAGCGGACAAAGACAGCCGCGCCTCGCGAACCGATGGAAGTGCGCAGAGGAAGTCCCAGTAGATAAGCATCAACAAGGCGGTCATCCTCAGTACTCAATTTTTTAGGATGATGAACCACAATTTCATCACGTTCCATAACCTGTGTGGCTATATCCACGCCCCAGGCCGCATCTGCTCCGGCAGATTGACCACGTCCGAGGGCGCGAGCGTAGACAATTTCGGTCATGTCACGCGCCTGGCCTTCGGCTAAAAACAAGGCCAGATTGTCGAAAATAAACACCGAACGCACGACGGCGATGACTGAATCCAGTGCTTTCTTCCAATCACCGTGCTGTGTAACTGCTTCGGCTATGGCCAGGTAATCGGGGATACTCTCGTGGTTGGACAAGCTTTATCCTGCCTTAGTGATCAGTAAAGGGAAGGAGACGGTTGTTCCTTTGTTAATTTCAGACTGGACATCGAGCATGGAACCGTGGGATTCGATAATTTGCAATACCAGGGTTAATCCCAAACCAGTGCCTCCGTAGCGCCGTGTGGGTGATCCGTCCAATTGATGAAAAGGCTCAAAGATTTCTGAAATACGTTCTTTTACAATACCTATGCCAGTGTCTGCTACGCTGATTGTAACCAGGTTGGTATTGGCGGGATCTCTTGTGGCGCTAATGCAAACTTTGCCCCCGGTCGGGGTGAATTTAACTGCGTTATCCAGCAACTGCGCAATCACCCAATTCAGTTTTTCCTGGTCTGCCTTAATTCTGGGCAAGTTTGGCTCAAGATCTACTTCAAGGTTTACATGTTTATCGTCGAAACGGGGTTTCATCCTAGCAACCACGTTTCCCATCACTGAGCCTACATCCACCGGGTTGATGGATAGGGTCATTTCACCCCGAGATGCCTGCGAGAACAGGATCAAATCATCTATGAGGTTTTGCAAGCGCAGCGATGCCCGTAATGAAACATCCAGCGCATTTTTTTGATCTGAATTTAAGTCACCAAGTGATCCAGTAAAAAGCAGATCCAGATATCCACGGATGTGTGTGAGCGGTGTGCGCAGTTCGTGGGATACATTGGCGACAAAATTTGCTTTTAGCTGGTTGATCTCAGAAAGCCGCCGCAGGGCCTCTTCCAGTTCGGTAGTGCGTTGTTGAACGCGCAGTTCCAGGTTGCGGTTTGCGTCTTCCAGTGCGGCGCGCAGCCGGATAATTTGATCTGTGACCGCCCGGTCGAGAGTAGGTCGGTCAAGAAACCCCAGTTCGACAATTGCCTGCCCCAACAAGCGCTGCCGTCCTTCGGCGGCACCATTTTTTTGATATTCAAGAGCCTGTTTCAATTGAGCCTCAGTTAACAAGCCCACGATAATGAGCTGCTCACCCAGGCGGGGCACCAGAATTTCGGGACTAATCAGCATATTGTCGTTCATAACGTCATCTCAGGCTTGCCATAACCACTCACCAGCGAGCATGGTGGCTGAGGATTGCAAGTTCAAAAGCTCATCAGGGTCGCATGTGAAAGGGTTTTTCTCAAGAACGATAAGGTCTGCATAATGACCAGGCGAGAGTCTTCCGAGCTGGTCTTCTTGTCCGCCAGCGTAAGCTGCTCCTGTGGTGTATGCTTCCAGTGCTTCTCGGATGGTTAAACACTGTTGTGGGAGCCATCCCAGTGGACCAGGCAAGCCATCTGCCCGGCGGCGTGTAATGGCAGCATGCAGTCCCCAAAATGGATTGGGAGCTTCTACGGGTGCATCTGACCCAAAGGCTAATGTAGCGCCTGAATCCAACTGGGTGCGCCACGCATAGGCGAGATTGACACGCTCTCCCCAATATTTTTCGGCTGCCAGCATATCAGAAGTGGCATGAATTGGCTGCATGGATGCAATGATACCCATTTTCCCAAGGCGCGGAGCATCTTCAGGATGGAGGATCTGAACGTGTTCGATGCGATGCCGTAATGCGGGCAGTCCATTTTCACGTTCGTAGGTGCGCAGCCGCTCGTAGCCATTCAATATTTCGTGCAGGGCCCGATCTCCAATAGCGTGAGCTGTCATACTGAGGCCTACATCTGCTGCCCGGCGGCTGTGCTCAAAAAACTGTTCCCCATCCATATTCAGAATACCCCTATTTTGAGGCTCATTCAAGTAGGGTTGAAGCATTGCTGCGGTGCGCGGGCCGAGGGCGCCATCCATAAAGACTTTTACCGAGCCAATGCGCAGGTTTTGGCTGCCAAAGCCAGTGCGCAGGCCAAGTGCATGGGCATGGGGCAGCAAATCCAGCGGCACACTTTTGGTAACGCGAAGCTTGAGTTTTGCGTCGGCATCCAAAATTTGCAGGGCCATGAACGCGGTGCGATAATCAAAATCATGCGCACCGGTGAGTCCCAGCTTCCATAAGTTGGGCAGGGCTGATTCGATGGCATCTGCGGCCTGTGCCGGATGGGTGCCGGGGATAATTTTTTCTACCAGTTCCATGGCTGTTTCGAGTAAAACGCCGTTTGGAAGGCCATTTGCATCCCGCAGGATTTTTCCGTTGAGCGGGTCTGGTGATCCGGCTGAAATGCCGGATAAACGCAGCGCCATTGTGTTTGCCCAGGATGCGTGCAAAGATTTCCCGGTGAGGTAGATGGG
>JBBRWF010000363.1:0-5092 GCA_038249405.1 Anaerolineales bacterium | reverse complement strand
CTTGTTTGGGTTCGCCTGAAACAGGTGGCTGTTGAAACGCACCGAACTATTTATCGCGTCAAGCACGAACTTTTGGATGATTACTTGCGCCAACAACTCAAGTCGCCAGACATTCAAATGCATCTTGCGTAAGTCCTATATTATTGAACACCAACTCACCGTAGTATAACCCATACCTGGGGCAAGGATTGATCGGCCCGCCTGTCGAACAAACCTATCACCTTCGAGAGGAAGCTGGCTATGGGCAACCTGACGATAAACCATTCATAAAATGAATTACTTATAAGCACAATTGTTGACTATGCGCAAAGCACTCGGATTCATATTCCGCAACAAATCGCAAGAATTACATACAAAGAAATAGAAAGCTGCACCTGGGGTATTTTCTAAATAAGAACCGCGTATTTTTATTTTCAGCCAAAAAACTGAGTAGTAGATTTATGGCCTTATAGTGTAATCTCCTACGCCTACCCATTTATAGGTAGTCAGTTCAGTCAAACCCATCGGACCGCGAGCATGTAACCGCTGGGTAGAAATGGCAACTTCTGCCCCCAAGCCAAACTGACCACCATCCGTAAACCGGGTGCTGGCATTCACATAGACTGCAGCCGAATCCACTTCATCAACGAAGCGGGTCGCGTTTTCCTGGTTTTGAGTTAATATGCCATCTGAATGTGCAGTACTATGCAAAGAAATATGCTCTATCGCTGCACTAAGGTCGCTGACCACCTTTAATCCAAGAATAAGAGAAAGCCACTCTGTATCAAAATCATCAGGGCCGGATCGAGAAACGATATCGACCCCATACTCTTGTAAAAATCCATACGCGCTTGGATCCGCACGAAAGCTTACACCTGCTGGAGCAAGGTAAGCCACAATCCGAGGTAAAAATTCAGCCGCAATATTTATGTGAACCAAAACAGTGTCCAATGAATTGCAAGTACTGGGGCGCTGAACCTTGGCGTTAAAAATAACCGGCAGGGATGCATCCAGCTCGGCACTTTCATCGACAAATAAATGACAAATTCCAATACCACCTGTAATCACTGGGATCTGAGTGTTTTCACGACAAAAGGCATGCAATCCAGCGCCACCGCGCGGAATGATCACATCAATATAAGTATTCAACTTCAGCAATTCAAGTAGTTTCTCACGATCCGGGTTGTCAATAAACTGGATGCCGTCTGCCGGAAGGCCATTCTCACTCAGCACCTTTTGAACAATGTTCACTAATACCCGGTTGCTATTAATAGTTTCGCTCCCGCCGCGCAAAATTGCCGCATTACCGGTTTTGATCGCTAATCCAGCTACATACATCGTCACATTTGGACGGGATTCGTAAATAACGCCCAAGACTCCCAGTGGAACCCGCATCTTCCGTAAATGAATGCCTATGGGCAAGGTACGTTCTTCAAAACATTGCCCCACAGGATCTTCAAGGCTAGCGAGATGGCGCAAATCAGCACATAAACCATCAATTCGCTGGTCATTTAGCATCAAACGATCAATTAGTGCGCTATTTAGTCCGCTGGCAAATGCAGCATCGACATCGCAAACATTAGCTGCAAGAATTTCGGCACAAGCGCTATGAATTTCGTCTGCAAGAGCAAGTAGTGCCTCATTTTTAGTTTGCGTGCTCGCACGAGCCAATAACTTGGATGCCGCTCTTGCTCGGCGGCCAATCTCAATTAACATGATAAACCTCTTTTGCTCGCTTATTTTTATAACAAAACAAGATCGTTGCGATGGACGACTTCATCGCCATAGGTGAAACCAAGTACTGATTCGATTTCATCGGATCGACGGTGCATAATTTGCATTACGTCTCGATTGGAATAATTTGAAATTCCCCTTGCAATTTCGAGACCTTTATCATTATAGAGACAAATAGTATCACCTCGGTCAAATAAACCACTCACTTTTATAACACCTATCGAAAGCAAACTGCTACCCCGGCGCAAGGCCAGTTCTGCTCCCTCATCGATAATCAATTGCCCGGGGGCTCGCCTGCCAGACATGATATATCGTTTTCGGCTTTCAACTGAATCTACTAAAGCCGGAAACTGAGTCCCAATTTTTTCGCCCTGAATCAGGCGAACTAAAACATCAGGAATATTACCATTCGCGATAACACAGGTCGTTCCAGAGCGGCGCGCCAAATCTGCCGCCTGCAACTTTGTTGTCATGCCTCCAGTGCCCAAACCAGATTTACTTCCACCGGCAGCCTGCCAAAGTGAAGTTGGAATTTCGAATTCACTAACAACCCTTATTAATTCAGCCGTTGAATCTATCCGCGGATCAGATGTAAACAGGCCATCCTGGTCAGTAAGTAAGACTAAAATATCTGCATTGATTAAACTCGCCACCAATGCAGATAAGTTGTCATTATCGCCAACTCGTATTTCTTCTGTAGCTACAGTGTCATTTTCGTTGACAATAGCAACCACCTTCTGAAAAATCAACGCAGACAAAGTATTCCGCGCATTTAGATAACGCCTGCGATTAGAAAGATCAGCCCTGGTTAATAAAATTTGCGCAACGAATAATCCATATAACCCAAAAACTTGTTCATAGAGTGCCATCAAACGAGGCTGACCGACTGCAGCCAACATTTGTTTTGCTGGTAATTTTTTCGGCAACTGCGGAAAGTTAAGCTTTTCTCGCCCCGCAGCAATAGCGCCCGAAGAAACCAGTACTAC
This sequence comes from Anaerolineales bacterium, assembly GCA_038249405.1. Lineage (GTDB taxonomy): Bacteria > Chloroflexota > Anaerolineae > Anaerolineales > Villigracilaceae > UBA5195. The sequence goes on along the minus strand of JBBRWF010000363.1, from coordinate 2,393 downwards.
CTGGTGTCCGCAATTATGCAATTGAACGATTTGTTTAGCCAATTCAATTAAAAATGATGGCGCGATACTTTGAGTGCCGTTTGTAAGGGAGGATGTACCAAGTTTGATAACAATTCTCATAATAGATTTACTCATTTCCTTTACGTATAGAAATCATCCCATAGATGAAAAAATCCCAAGCAATGCTTATTGCACTACTCAGGATTGCATTATATATATTCTACCCTTATGATTTGATTCTGATATTCTTTTAGGGTTTTTTTCAAGCCATGCGGCTCAAAGAATAATTAGCGAAGACGAGGAATTATCAACCAATCACCTGCAACAAATAAACAAGGGTCTCCACATGATGTGTAATATTTCAACAATCCTTGGTCGACCTTTAATCGACCAGCCAGGTCAAATAATGAGATTTCTTTATCTGGAACTTCATATGGTTCAAAAGCCGGCAAAGCAGGGTCTATTGCTCCCATCCCCGGGCTTATAACTAAAATTCGCCCAACCCAGAGCGGAGTTGGAATAATAATATTGACTGCGTCGATAACTTCGACAGTTGTCGAATATTTGCTGGCCAACCCGGCCAATGTTTCTCCCGCAAGAACACGATGGATGAGAAATCTACTATTTCCAATACTAAACGGTAAATCCAGTGCACGAACAAACAGTAAATTAGTTGGTTCAATAGTTAGCGTAGCTGTCGAAGTTGTCCTTGCCTTTTTTGTATTAGCTGGATGATTGATAGTAGTTGTAGGGGAGGCCTTTTTTGTTCTTGTAGCCCAACTGGTAACCGAGCGACTCTCTACCTTAATTGGCTGTATTTGAGTAAAATTTACGATTGGGCTCCAGTTTAGGAAAATAATTACTCCCAAAAAAACGTTTAATACTCCGATTATTACCCATTTAATCCTAGAACGATTGTCAGTCTCAAGATTATAACGTAAACTTTGCGGGAATTCCTCTTCACGCCGCATGGAGTAAACGGGACATTTTGCATAAAAAGACGTTAGGCAAAACTCTGTCTGGTGTGAAAGGGCTGGGGTAGCTATTTTTTGGCAATGAAAACATGTGTTTTGAATAGAAGAATATGCACATGAAATACTCGGATCGTCCTGGGCACCAAGCTCAGGGCAAGTATGGTTACTGGGGTGCAACGATTTGTTCTCCATAAATTATCTCAAAAGATTCTTTTTTTCAAGCTATCACACACTATCCGCCTGATAGAACTTATCTTGCTTAATTAAACGTGGCGATTTGGCATGTATTCATTACAATACACTATTTAGGTAACCAGGAATTCATACACCAAATGTATAAAAATAAAATCTTTTAATATGCACCATCACTCCACAATACTACCTTAACTGTCTTCAATAGAATATAAATGTCCATCCAAATAGACCAGCGCTGAATGTATTCATTATCCAACTCGGCGCGTCGCGTAAAAGAAGTTCCATTACGACCAGAAACTTGCCACAATCCGGTTAAACCCGGCGTCACCTGAATATAATCTTTGTAGGTGGATCCATATATTTCCCGTTGCTCCATCAATATCGGGCGCGGACCCACCAGGCTCATCTCGCCGCGGACAATATTTATTAATTGTGGAAATTCATCTAGGCTAAATTTCCTGAGAAAATGTCCTATCCTCGTGACACGTGGATCTTTTTTGAGCTTTTGATAGCAATCCCACTCTTGCTTCAGGGCTGGATTTTCCAGGAATTTCTGCGCTAATATTTTATCCGCATCCTGATGCATGGTACGGAATTTCAATAAATAAAAAATTTTCCCCTGGCTCCCTACACGAAGTTGCCGATAAAACACACGTCCAGGGGAATCAAGTTTTATTAACAAGGCTGCTAAAGCAAAAAAAGGTGCAGTGAGCAAGATGCCTGCGAATGAACCAACCACATCGATAAGTTTTTTTAAAAACTGTGCACGAGTACTTAGTAAATTGTTATTCACTTGCAAGCCAAGTGTTGATGCAAAATCTAGCGGTTTAAGATAATGTAATCCATACTTTCCAGCTTGATCCTTGATTAATATTATTCGTTTAAAAATAAAACGGTAACGGTCAACCATAAAGTCCAAATTATTCAAATCATCAACCAAAATTAGCGCATCTTCCAATTTCTGCTGGCGGGAGATTTCTTTTATGCTTTCTAGAGAAAAAACAGGGTATTTTTCTAACGAATTAGATAAACAGAATTCGTCGCAAACGAGTAAACATGGTCTAAGCCCGTGATGCAGGTTGATTCGAAGATCTTCCGCCAACGATTGAGCCTTCTCAATATTACCCACAATCATCACAGGAACACCCCATTGGCCTAGGTTAATAAAACAGCGGCGCACCAAATAACGGCCCAGGGGGATTATAACAATTGACAACACCCATG
>JBBRWF010000362.1:0-5102 GCA_038249405.1 Anaerolineales bacterium | reverse complement strand
GCGCAGCTGTTCGGCGGCGAGGTATTCAATGCGGCGGGCGGCGATGGGGTTGGAGAGCGGCAGGGAGAGCAGGTGTTCGAGGTAGGGGAGCACATCGTCGACGCGCTCGCCCATCAGGCGGGTGATGCGCTCGCGCAGGCGCGATTGGGTTTCGACGCGCGGGGTTTCGGCATCGACTTCCAGCACGCGCAGCAACAGATCCTGAAAGATCCAGTAGGCGACGCCCTTACGGTAGATGAGGCTGTAGCCTTCCTGGACCTGGACGGGCAGCTGGGTAAGGAAGGCTTTAAATTCGGAGATGAGGCGGCTCTTGCCGATGCCAGCCTCGCCGCTGATGGCGACGAAGCGCCCGCTCTTTTCGGCGGTCATGGCGGTGACGGTCTGGCAAATGCGTTCCAGTTCGCCGTCGCGGCCGATCATGGGGGCGTACAGGCCTTCGATGCCGCGCACAGAACCGGGGCGGGTGCGGTTGCCGAGTACGTGGTGGGCGGTGACGGCGTGGCTGACACCCTTGAGGGTAAGGGGCGGGACGGCTTCAAATTCGAACAGGCTGCGCACCTGGCGGAAGACTGTATCGGATACCAGGATCTTGCCGGGGCCGGCGGCGGTTTCGAGGCGGCTGGCGAGGTTGACGACATCGCCGATGGCGGTGTAGTTCATCATCATGTTGGAGCCGACGCCGCCGACGACGACGTGCCCGGAATGCAGCCCGATGTGGGCGGTGATCTTGGAACCGAGGCTGACTTGCAGCTCGGCGCTGATGACGGCGAGGTCGGTTTGCATATCCAGGGCGGCGCGGATGGCAAGTTCGGCGTTGTTTTCGTGGGCGATTGGCGCGCCAAAGAGGGCCATGAGGCCGTCGCCGGTGAATTTATCGACGATGCCGTCGTATTTGTAGACGTCATTGGCGAACAAGTGGGTGCAGCGCTGGACGAGTTCGTAGAGTTGTTCGCTGTCTATTTTTTCGGAGAGGTTGGTGTAGCCGGAGAGGTCGACAAAGACGACGGTGACCTGGCGGCGCTGTCCGGCGGCTTCGAGGCCGGCTTTGCGAAAGCGTTCGAGCAAGTCTGCGCCGACGAGTTCGCCGATGCGGCTGGCAGGTTCTTGCTCGACAACCGGTTCGATGTTGGGTAACATGCCAGTGGCGAGCAGCCGCAGTCCGCAGTTGCCGCAAAAACGCATATTGGATGGGTTTTCAAACCCGCAGTTTCTACATTGAATGGTTGGCATGGATGGTGAACTTATTATACAGTATGCGGGGTTGGGAGGAGGGAGGATTTTGGGGAGGGGGTGCAATGGTAGTAAAATGGAGGGAGGGGGGATGATTGGGGCGGAAGCCTTGCGCCCCTACTGGGGGGGAGGGGTGGGGCGGCGGGATGAATGGGACGATGATGGGGGCGCAAGGCTTGCGCCCCTACGAGAGGGGATCTTGAATTTCATTGAGGTTGCAATTTCTATCGTGTATAATTTCACAATCATGCCGCGTTTCTTGTTTTTCCTCGCCATCGTTATCCTGGTTTTTTGTGGATTGTTTTTTGTCTCAGCCCGTGTAAATGCAGGCATCATCCCACAACAAACAGCTTCCCCCACTCCTGCGCGTCTGGCCCAGCCGCCAACGGTTTTGCCGCCATCCCAGGCGGATAACGGCGCACAGCTTTATTGGGCGATGTGTATGGATTGTCACGGAGACCGCGGACAGGGATTGACGGATGATTGGCAAAATTCCTTTTCGGCCAATCAGCGTGATTGTTGGAATTCAGGCTGCCATGCAAGCGATCACCCTGTCAATAGCTTTGAACTTCCCCGCGCAGGCGCGCCGGCATTGGTTGGAGGGGGCAGCCTGGCGCGTTTTACGAACGCTTTTCAGTTGCAAGACTATATCCAAAAAAACATGCCACTCTTTCCGGTTGGTTCAATTTCAGCCAGCGAAGCCTGGGCGCTAACCGCTTTTGTTCTGCGTTTAAATAATAAACAGCCCGGGGAATTAGTTTTGAGCGGCACCAATAGCGCGGCAATTCCTGTGCATCGCAATGTTGTTTTGCCAGAAAATGATTTACCCGGTGTGCTGATATTATCATTTTTGCTAGGATTGGCAGCAGTTGGACTGGTGATGCAGGCGCGTCTTCGGCCGTTAACTGTGCAAGCCGCAGGGCGACCAAACTTCTTCCACCATCTTCACCCGCCAAGTATTCCAATGGAGCAAGCGAATCTGCGTTATACACTTGGCGCGGGTGGGTTGGCGGTGTTCCTTTCTGTAATACTGCTGGTCACGGGTATATTGGAAATGTTCTATTATGTTCCCACACCAGAACAAGCAGCGGTTTCGGTGCAAACGATCAGCACACTCGTGCCGTTTGGCGCATTGATCCGCAACCTACATTATTGGTCGGCGCAATTCCTGGTTCTGGTGATGGTTCTGCATTTTTTGCGGGTGGTAGTGACTGGCGCCTATGCCCCACCCCGGCGCTTTAATTATCTTCTTGGATTGGGTCTGTTGGTGATGATCCTGCTGCTGGATTTTACAGGCTATGTTTTACGGTGGGATGATGGCATTCGTTGGGCGCTGGTGGTAGGCGCGAATCTATTAAAAACCATCCCCTGGTGGGGCTCAGCTATATATCGATTTGTGGTTGGAGCGGATGAACCTGGCCCGATGACTTTAACACGTTTTTACACCTGGCATACCTTTGGTCTGGCTCTGGTAATGGGTATTTTTACAATCTGGCACGTTTTCCGTGTGCGGAGAGATGGCGGCATTGCCGTTCCTCCGGTCACGAAGCGTAGTTCTCTTCAGCGCATTTCACGCTTTGAATTGCTTAATCGTGAATTGCCGATGATGATTATTGCTGGAGCAATCCTGCTTCTTATTTCCGGGTTATTGCCCGCTCCTATTTCTCAACCGATTTCAATGGGCAGCGAGTTGACCATTGAGTCGCGCGCTCCGTGGTTTTTTCTGTGGGTGCAGTGGCTGCTCAAGTTGGGTGATCCGTTTGTGTGGGGCGTGCTTACGCCGGTTTTGCTATTATTTGCATTGGGCCTGACGCCCTATTTGCTGCCAAATGCAAGGGGCGAGCAACTTGGACACTGGTTTAGTGGAGGTAACAGGTTGGCTCAAGTGTTGGTGATTTTGATCGTGGTTATCATTTTACTGCTGACGGTTATTGGAGCATTTTCTGGTTAGGGAATGACCGAGATATATGAGAGAAATGGCAAATATGCATTTAATTTCGCGTCGAGATTTCATCAAACTATCCACCCGCGGCGTGCTGATTGTATCTGGCGCGCTCGGCTTTGTTGGTTTGCTGCGTTATCTCGGTTATTTACCTGAACCTGCGCCCCCCATTGAATATGACCTGGGATCGCTTGCTCTGTACCCACCCGGTTCAAGGACGGTGCGCGGCGATATACCGGCGCTGATAACCAACCAGGCAGGGAAAATTCAAGCTACCAGCCTGATCTGCACGCACCTGGGATGTACAGTGCGGGTTGAAGATGAGGGCGGGTTTGACTGCCCATGCCATGGGTCGCGTTTTGACGCGGAAGGGCGTGTGGTTGCTGGACCGGCACACAAAGCGCTTGTCCAATTGCGCGATGAGCAATTGGATGATGGCACGCTTAAATTGTATTCAGGGTAGGATATTTTCGATGAGAGTTGTTCTAAAATGGATTGGATTTATCCTGGGTACGCTGATCGGTTTGCTGATTTTGGGCATCCTGGTTCTGTACGGTGTGGGGCAGATGCGTCTGAAAAAGAAATATGATGTGCCCATGCAAACCATGATCCTTCCGACAGATGTTGCTGCAATTAATGAAGGCAAACGCATATTCCAATACCGCGGCTGCGAGGCCTGTCATGGTGAACACTTGCAGGGCCTTGTTTATATGGATAATCCCGCAATCGGGCAGGTGATCACCCCCAATTTGAGCGGCGGGAAGGGGGGGATTGGCGCGCAGCGCAGCGATGAGGACCTGCTGCGCGCCATCCGGCATGGTCTGCGTCCGGACGGAAGCCCATTGCTCTTTATGCCTTCCACCGAGTTTTATTACATGAGCGATTCGGACCTGGAGAAAGTTCTGGCATACATTCGCAGCCTGCCGCCAGTTGATAATGAAATGCCGCCCAGCGCGCTGTCTTTCAGCGGTTTTTTGGTGATGAACCTGACCAAGGCAATCACCTTTTTGCCTGCCGAACTGATACCCCATGATGGGCCTGCTCCGGTTGCGCCACAGCCCGGGTTGAGCGCAGCTTATGGCGAATATCTATCGCTCTCTTGCAAAGTCTGTCACGGTACTGGCCTGTCTGGTGGGGAAATTCCGGGTTTTCCTGCTGAGTGGCCAGCGACATCCAATCTGACGTCTGGCAAGGGGAGTCGTTTGCAGGCCTGGGGTGAACAGGGCTTTATCGAAATCATGCGCAATGGCGAAAAGCATGGGCGCAGAATTAACCCAAATTACATGCCCTGGAAATCCTACCGGCACATGTCAGATTTTGAACTGCGCGCGGTGTACTTTTACCTGATGTCGGTTCCAGCCCAAGACTTCGGCAACCGGTAAGCCAGGGATAAAATGCACGCACTTTGATGCTTCAGACGGGGCGCAAGATCGGGGCGCAAGGCTTGCGCCCCTACGGGAGGATTCGGAACGAAACCCGTTATAATTGTGGGATGTTTAACTCGCTTTATTACGATATGCGCGGGTTATTGAGAAGATATAATCTTCAATAAGCACTCACCCAAAATGAAAGATGACTTTACGCACTTTTCGCTGGGCATGGGCATCACGGTGCCATTTCTTTATTTTGGCATGCAGGTGTTGGCGCTGCCGTTCTTCCCGCATTACAGCATTTTGAGCATGGATGCCAGTACTCTGGGTTCGAGGGGCTCGGCGGCGCCGGGGATTTTTAATATTGGGGCTGTTCTGACAGGGCTGATTACGTTGTTGGCCGCACCGGGCTTCTATCGCGCGTTGGTCAGGCAGCAGACCAGCCGCTTGCTGGCCTGGCTGACTTCATTTGCGATCGGAATGAGCGGACTGAGCAGCGTGTGGGCCGGGCTCTTTCCGCTGCCCAGCCCGCTGCACAGCGCAAACCCTTTTATGCCGGG
>JBBRWF010000361.1:0-5106 GCA_038249405.1 Anaerolineales bacterium | reverse complement strand
GTGTTGTAATTTAAGTAAAGTACAAAGATGAGCAGGTACGGAGTGGCTTTTTGGGCGGCAGGTTTGCGCGCGGGTGGGGTTTCGTGCACAAACAGCAGACGGTTCTCCCAGGATTTTTTAACATCTTCACTGAGGATTTTTTGCACTGCAACGCCGGCTGCCACAACGTGTTTGCACAGGTTGCCTCTTTGCGCATGTTTGCAGCTGCAACCGTAAATAAACTGGTTGGATGTCATCTTCAGCGTGACATGATAAGGGATAATTGCTGTGCCGCTTACTTCACAGTCCAGGCTGTTATCGGTGTAGCTGTTAATCTTTACCAGACCCTGTTCATACATGCTGCGGCCATCGTCGGCAATTCTCCAGCCGACCATCTGGTAAAAATGATTGTAATGTAAAGAGTCTGCGAAGCGTTTTTTATCGAGGAATGACATGCGTGGTTCCTGATGGTTGTGAGAATTGAAAAAGGAATTATAACCGCCAACAGGGTTGAATTCTGGTTAAGAGCAGGCACTTCGTGTTCAACTGGGTGTGCCCGGGCGTGTTTCTTTGCCAAAAGCAGGATAAAATAATCTTATATGCCTTCACACCCCTGGAATGAGCTGATCGCCCGCCTGCCGGAGCCGCACCTGCTGCAAACCTATGAATGGGGGCAGGTCAAGGCTCATTACGGTTGGCAGCCCGTCTACCTGATTTGGACGCAGGCAGGGGCGCGCTTTGAATGGTCTGAAAAAACCGATTTCCTGGCACAAATCGATCCGATGCAACTGGCGGGCGCTGCGCTGGTGCTGAAAAAGAGCGTGCTGCGCCGCAATTTTGCCGCGCGCCTGTGTATTCTTTACGCGCCTAAAGGGCCGCTGCTGTGCTGGGAAGATGCAGCCCTGCGCCAGCATGTGCTGGATGATCTGCAAAAATTTGCCCTCAAGCAGGGTGCCATCTTCCTGAAAACTGACCCGGATGTGGTGCTGGGGCGCGGTGTGCCGGGCAGCGAAAGCGACACCTCCTATGCGCCTGGGCTGGCAGTACAGCGGGAAATCTCCGCGCGCGGCTGGCGTTACGCCTCCGACCAGATCCAGTTCAAGAACACCGTGCTGCTGGATGTCTCTGTCCCGGAGGAAGATATGTTGGCGCGCATGAAGCAAAAGACACGCTACAATGTGCGCCTGGGTGCAAAAAAAGGGCTGACTGTGCGCCCGAGTACCCCCGCAGATTGGCCGCTGCTCTACCGCATGTATGCTGAGACTTCCGTGCGCGACGGCTTTGTGATCCGTGACCAGGCCTATTATGAGACTGTCTGGCAAACGTTCGCGCACTGCTCGACGGCACTGATCGCCGAGCTGGAAGGCGAGCCGGTGGCGGCGGTCTACCTGTTCCACTTTGCCGGGCGCGCCTATTACATTTACGGCATGTCACGTGAGGCGCACCGCGACAAGATGCCCAACTACCTGTTGCAGTGGGAGGCTATGCGCTGGGCGCGCGCGCAGGGCTGCACGGTCTACGACCTGTGGGGCGCGCCGGATGAATTCAACGAGAACGATTCGATGTGGGGTGTCTTCCGCTTCAAGGAAGGCCTGGGCGGAGAAGTGCAGCGCAGCCTGGGTGCCTGGGATTTCGCTCCCAACCCGCTGTGGTACGCGTTGTACACCAACATCGTCCCGCGCCTGATCGACCTGATGCGCTCGCGCGGCAAGGCAAGAGTTGCCAGGTCTGTGCAGGATTAATTTATTTCAGAGCATTAACCGCTCCGTATGCGGTGCGCACTGTGAAGATAAGATATATTAATTGTAAATTTTGTGTGAATTTTATGGACACAAGTTTTTTCTCAACATAAGATTAACCAAGGAGCCAATCCATGAATAATATTCCCCGTCTGCACTTTGCCCACCTACCGACCCCGATTGAAGAATTGCCGCGACTTTCGGCGGCACTGGGCGGTCCGCGTTTGTTTGTCAAACGTGACGATCAGACCGGCCTGGCCTTTGGCGGCAACAAGACCCGCAAACTGGAGTTCCTGGTAGCCGAAGCCCTGGATCAGAACTGTAAAATGCTGATCTCCGCCGGGGCGATGCAGTCCAATCACTGCCGGCAGACGGCTGCCGCGGCAGCCAAATTTGGGCTGGAGTGCATGCTGGTATTAAATGGAAAGCATCCGCGCCAGCCTTCGGCCAACCTGCTGCTTGATTTTATGTTTGACGCTGATGTGGTCTGGGTGGAAGATCGCAAGGACCGCGATGCCGTGCTGCAGCACACCTACGAGACGGCCGTTGCTGGCGGATCGAAACCTTACCTGGTGCCCTATGGCGGCTCCAGTCCGACCGGCGCGCTGGGGTATGCTTTCGCTGTGGAAGAGTTGATGCAGCAGGGTTTAAAGCCGGACTGGATTATCTTTGGCACTTCCTCGGGTGGCACGCACGCCGGGCTGACGCTGGGGGCGCGTCTCTTTGACTGCCAGGCGCGCATCCTGGGTATCAGCATCGATGAACCCGTCAGCGCGCTCAAGGCGAACGTCTCGGCGCTGGCCAGTGCGGCCAGTGACAAGGTTGGCAAACATATCAACTTCAGCGGGCAGGATGTGCTCGCAAACGACGATTACTGCAAGGCCGGTTACGGCGTGTTTGCTGAACAGGAACGCGAGGCCATCAACCTGTTTGCCGCCAACGAAGGCCTGCTGCTCGACCCGGTTTACACCGGGCGCGCCGCCGCAGGTATGATTGACCTGATTCGGCGAGGCATCATCCAGAGCAATGAAACTGTGCTCTTCTGGCACACTGGCGGCCAGCCCGCGCTCTTCGCGGAAAAGTATCAGCCGGAGATTTTGTAGCGTAATTCAGGCGGATATTTTTCATCCGGATTTTGATAATTTATTCAATTATTTTGACAGGGTTATGATTCAAGCCTTAACGAAGGTGATTAAGACTGTTTGAAATCTTGAAGGAACCAACTTCAACGAGAAGTTTACTGCCAGATTCTGAAAGACGACTGGATTTTTTCAGATAACCCCATGTAGTTCACTTCCACATCGATGACTGCCAGGCTGCCGTGCGGCTGGTTTTGCACGCGCAGGGGCACATTCACGAGGCCCTGCCCGTCGGTGGTTTGGGCGAATCTTTGTTCGCCGCCCTGCGCCCAGTGAATGGTGATGATGGCAGTTGCGCCTGCCACTGGACGGTTGGTCTGATCGCGAACCGTTACATATACAGCCTGGCTGTCATCCGTGCGGGTGACGGCCTTCCAGGTAAAGATGTTGGGCGCCAGCGCGCGCACATCGCCGGGGGCGTTCTCGGCGCGGACCGGTTGCAAACGCGCGGCATCTTCGGGCAGCAAATCAAAGTAGAGGCGGCCCAGCTCGGCCAGCACGACCTTTTGACCTTCCAGATTTTGGGGGAACCATTCAAAGCGCGCGCGCTCAAAATACTGAACAATGCGGCCATTGTAAAAAACAAAGGGTGAAATGGGTTTGCCGACCAGCCACTCGCCGCCGTTTTTATCAAAAAATTCGAGGAAGGCGTAACATACCGAGAAGCCTGTTTCGTCAAATTTGCGGCAGCCAATTGGATTGTTTGGCTCCAGCTCGCCAGACGGGACAGCATGTTCCATTACAAAACTGCCCACCGCGGTTAGCAGCACGCGCTGGTCAGCCGCATTTTCGGGGTAATACTCAAAGCGTGCGCGCTGGAAATACTGGATAACCCGCCCGCTCTTTGCATCACTGAACTGCTCGGTGATGGGTGCGCCGAGGACATAATCGGCGTTCTCTATGCTCTGGTAAAAGGTCCAAAACTCGCCGCTGACGGTGTGACCGGTGGCCGGGAAATACTCGGATGTGCCGCCCTGTTGAGCGACCACATGCCCACCGTTGGTGGTGAGTAAAAGGCATACCATTAATAAAGCCCCGCACAGGCGGGCAAACTTATTCACAACCTGATTATACAACATTCGTTCAACGTCTTTGCTTTTATCTCGGCGATTCGACTAGAACCATAAAGGACAAAACCAACTCTGAAATCAAAAAAATCCATCTGCCGCAAAGCGCAGATGGATTTTTTGCTGGTTTGAACTATTACCCCACGCCCAACCGGAACAGGCTGAAGCCCGCCTCGGCGCTGGCGGCAGGCTGCCAGACGTTGACAGTATCGATCAGCACCCGAGCGGGGGTCAGGCTTTGCAGAACCTGCGGGGAAAGGGCGGTGAATTGCGTATGTTTGACCAGCAGCAGCAGCGCGTCGGCATCTTTTAGCGCCAATTCCAGGCTGGGCACCGCATCCACACCGGGCAGGGCGGCATCTGGTTTGAAAGGTTCAAAGGCTTTGACGACTGCGCCCTCCTTTGTGAGCAGGTGGATCACCTCAGTGGCCGGGCTTTCGCGCAAATCGTCCACATCTGGTTTGTAGGCCAGCCCCAGCGCGGCGATCTTTTTGCCCTTTAGCGAACCCAGCGCCTTTTTCACCAGGTCCAGAACGAAATGCGGCTGGCTGTCGTTCACCTGGCGGGCGTGCAAAATGAGCGGGCTGAGATCTGGCGCGCCCTCCACGAAAAACCAGGGATCGACACTGATGCAGTGCCCGCCCACGCCCGGGCCGGGGCTGAGGATTTTGACGCGCGGGTGCAGGCTGGCAAGCCGGATGGCTTCCCAGACATCCACACCAAAGCGTTCGGCCAGCCGCGAAAACTCATTGGCAATGGCGATATTCACATCGCGGTAGGTATTTTCCATTAATTTGACCATCTCGGCGCTGGTTGCATCGGTTTTGTGGATCTGACCCGTGACGAAGGTGGCATATAGGTCGTAACCCGCCTGTGCCGACTGAGGCGTTAGACCGCCGATGACGCGCGCGTTCTCGATCAGTTCGCGCAAGATCTGACCGGGCAGCACACGTTCTGGTGAATAAGCAACATCAAAATCTGTGCCCGCCTTCAACCCGGATTCTTCCAGGATGGGTACAAGCAGATCGACCGTGGTGCGGGGGGGGGATGTGGATTCGAGAACCACCAGGCTGCCGCGGCGCAGGTGCGGGATGATGGCGCGCGCGGCAGAGACGACTGCGCGCATGTCGGCTTTTTTGTAGGTCTGACCGTTGTACTCGCCCAGCTCATGTTCATAGAAAG
>JBBRWF010000360.1:0-5170 GCA_038249405.1 Anaerolineales bacterium | reverse complement strand
GGTGGAGCCGTGGATTAATAATATTGGCACGCAACCAGGCTTATCCGTTCCATAAACTTGATAATAAATTATCGCGTCATTGATTTGAGAATAAGGCATCCTTCGTCCTTTCAATATTATCAAAATAAACCAACATCCAACAATGTAATTTCACAATGTAGAAATCACCAATTTTGTAAATTATATTATGAAAAATATAAGTCGGATATAATTCAATAGCAATCGTGTATACAAATATCGTTTTATACAAAATACGTTTAGGCGGAGTTATATCTTGATGGAAAAAATTCTTGAAGTTATTCAAAGCCTGGCATTAAACAAATCAGACCGTCGACTCAATGTTATCAATGTGGAAATTCAATCTCTCGAAGCAGGAAAGCTCATCCTGTCTGGTAGAGTGCTTGACCAAAATGATTTGGTTCAAATCATAGAAGCATTATTGAGGGAATTCAAAGAACTCGATGTAGACACTAGCAAAGTAGAAGTATTGCGAAAATCAACCAATCAGATTCTAACAGTTGGCACCAATCTGACCAGCTTACACAACGCCACTTCTTTCCAATCTGAAATGTCCAGCCAAATGGTATTTGGAAATACAGTCGAAATACTCTTAGAACAAGAAAATTGGGTTTTTGGAAGACAGCTGGATGGATACCTGGGATGGACTTACAAACCCTACCTTACCGATTCGGAATCTGCCGGGGCAACCCATATTGTGCTGTCCCCAGCGCTTAGCCTGTATAAAAGCCCGGATGCAAATTCACCCGTCCTGACACGCGTTTTTTGCGGTTCGCAAGTCACTCTAAAAGCTGTAAATGGCAATTGGGCCCAAATTTCTGCAAACGTTACAGGTTGGACAGAACTCTCCAATTTGCGCGCTTTAGCCGACATCCCAACACAGCCAGATATGCAGCGAAATCAAATCCTCATCGATGCCCCGCGAATGATTGGAGTACCCTACTTGTGGGGCGGAATTTCTGGCAATGGCATTGACTGCTCCGGGTTCTCTCGCCTGGTACACCGCTGGGCTGGAGTAGACATCCCGCGCGATGCTGACATGCAATCTGCTCAATGCAAAGAAGTCGTTGCTCCTTTCAAACCTGGAGATTTATGCTTTTTCGGAGAAGCAAGCACCACCAGAAAAATTACCCATGTCGGTATAAGCCTCGGTGGCTGGAATATAATTCACTCATCTCGCAGCCGTAATGGAGTCTATTTGGATAATATTCAGGAAAATCCATTTCTCCAATCCATCTTTGTTCACGCTGGCACTTTTTTGGAATAATAATTCACAATTATTTGATCCAGTTACTCTTTAGCGTGACGAAAGACAATGATTAATTACTTTTAGCCCGGTTTGAAACAAGCAATTCGGCTTATTCCCATTCAACATTCATCATGTTACAATCCTTATTATTATGACAGAAGAACACGAAAAAACAGTTGCTACCAACCGCAAGGCTGGTTTTGAATATTTTCTTATAGAGCGATTCGAGGCTGGTCTTTCACTACAAGGCTCTGAAATCAAGTCTGTTCGCGCCGGACAAATGAGCCTGACAGAAGCCTTTGTTGAGATAGAAAATGGCAGGGAAGCCTGGCTTATGGAAGCCCACATCGCCCCTTACGAGCAAGCCAACCGCTTCAACCATGAACCCAAGCGCAAAAGACGGTTATTGCTTCACAAAAAAGAAATTCGTAAAATGTGGAACGAAGTCCGTCAAAAAGGGATTACCATTGTGCCGCTAAAGGTGTACTTAAAAAACGGACGGGCAAAAATTGAAATCGCCCTCGCAAAAGGGAAAAAGCTGCACGACAAGCGTGAAACAATAGCAAAGCGTGATCAAGACCGCGAGTCTGCGCGTGAAACTCGGATTTAGACCAGGGAGAAAATATGCCACCATCAACCATAGGCGGGATAAATTTATTACCAGAATCCCAAAAACGGGAAATTTATGGCAGAGCGATTCCAAAAGAATTATTGGATCGATTCAAACTACCCGCCCTGGATACTGTTCGCGGCTCCAGTTTATTAAAATTAAAATGCAATTCTGGAACAACTGACGTTGAGATGTCGCTGTATCATGAACAGCGATTTCCTGATCCGATTCTCTACGGACATTTAACAGATACCATGAACGGCCAAATCCATATCTTATTATATGTATTAAATGACCCCGATTCACCCAGATTCGATGTTGACCGTATGCCCGACGGCTCCATGACACGCTTTGGAACACTCAAGCGCAATATCCCCGCTGAAGAGGCCGCCATCAAGGCTAAACTTGCCCCAGGGCAGGTGCGGCACGGTTTGCGAATGTTGTCACATGCTATTCAGGCCTTTGAAAATTTCGTCTCAAGCCTGGGTCACGACATTTATTTTGTCGAACCCCTTTATTATCACAACGCTATAATATTCGAAAGGTATGGCTTCACCTACCAAGTGGGACGTAAACTGATGGAGCGCATTGAGACTGGCTTTTCTGAAGGTAATGATTTGTACAAATTACTAAACCAAAGCTCGTCTTTTCGACCCGAAAAAGCCGCCCATAGCATACGCCTTCGATCATGGGCAATCCATGATGGAATTCTTGGTGAATCATTTACAAATGTAACAATGTACAAAAGAGTGGGAAAGAATTCAGCGACAAGCACTTGCCCAAGCTGCACCTGGTAGTAGTTTTAAAAGTAAAAGTGCGTAAAAAATGCGTTAAATTAAGTGCCAAATTCGCAATCAAATCTGGTTCTATTCATACAGTTTACAAAAAACCTCAACCATTTCAGGATCAAAGTGCTTGCCCGCTTCACCTCGTAAAAATTTTAGTGCTGCCAAAACAGGTATCCCCTTATGATATGGGCGGTCACTGGTCAGTGCATCAAAAACATCCACAATAGCTAACAATCGACCCTCTTGCGGAATATCTGCGCCGATAAGCCCCTCAGGGTATCCAGTGCCATCCCATTTTTCGTGATGATACAGAATATATGGACGCGCCCCCCGCAAATGGGAAACTCCATCAACCATCCGGGCACCCGAATAAGGGTGTTTCTGGATAATTTCAAGTTCATCACTAGAAAGCTGTGATGGCTTATTCAAAATCGATTCAGGAACAATAATCTTACCTATATCATGTAATAATGCGCCATACTCGAGCGCTGAAAGTTCTGTTGACGACCATCCAAGAGCATTCCCCAATTCCATAGACATTAATTGAACTCGCTCAACATGTCCTCGCGTGTATACATCTCGCGCCTCAATAACATTTGATAGCAAAATTATTGTTTGCAAATGTGCCTGGCGCGTATCAAAAATTTCAGCCATTCGGCGGCGTTCAATCCTGACTCGTACCGCATTTACAAGATCGTCTGGGTCAAAGGGCTTAAACAAGAAGTCATCCGCCCCCTGACGTCGAGCCGCATTAATGTCATCCTGCTCTGAATGCGCAGAAAGAAACAGGAACGGCACAACTGCGCCTTCGGGAAATTGACGAACACCATCTAATAAACCGAATCCATCCAGAGTTGGCATACCAATATCTGACACAATTAAATCGGGTGAGATCACCGGAAACGCGGCTAATGCAAGCTGCCCATTGGAATAACCAAATACTTCAAAGCCGCTCATTTCGAGAATCAAAGTTGTCATTTTTCTCAATGTTTCGTCGTCTTCGGCCAGAAGAATTTTTGCCATTTCACAAGACCCTAAAATTTTCCTTCGTTCTGATAATACGAAAATCGCAGAAAACTATAAAGCAATAATTTACAAACCCCGAGCCATCGTTAGAGAATAGGACCTTTAATAGATTGTCCTGTAACATAATTTATTTGGGACATCCGGTCAGTTTGAGTGTCCTTAAATTCGCCTTTTTGGTACAACTCCAAAAAAGCATCAACAAGGTGAGGATCAAAAAAAACGCCCGCATGTTTTTGTAGATACTCTAGCACTGCTTCCTCGGTGCATCCCCGACGATAAGGCCGATTAGACAACAAGGCATCCCAAACATCGACTATCGAAAATATTCGGGCAGCTAATGGGATTTCTTCACCCTTAAGACCGCGCGGATATCCTGTCCCATCCCAACGTTCATGATGATAATATGGGATGTCTATAGCAGAATGCAAATAAACAATTGGAGACAGCATGGATTGTGCATGCTCAGGATGCCTGCGCATTTCCTTCCACTCATCTTCAGTAAGTGGACCGGGCTTTTGTAGGATGCTATCCGGAATAGCCATTTTACCAATATCATGTAAAAGTGCGCCGCGACGAATATGTACTAATTCATCAGCTGAAACACCTAATGCACGTGCTAATCTGACTGTTATTTCTGTTACCCGTTGGGTGTGGCCCTCAGTTTCTTTATCCCGCAAATCAAGCACATGGGACCAACCTTCAATTGTGGCTTCGTAAGCTTCGGCTAAATCCAGGTGAGCATGTTGAAGATCAACTTCAACTCGCTTGCGTGAAGTAATATCCCTGATTATAGAAATTATGCAAGGCTCCTGGTTTACATCGATTATACGCGCAGAAACTAAGCCAATCCAAAGATTGCCATTCTTTTTCTTGAACACCCCTTCCATATTACTTACTTCACCATTCTGTTGAATAGAAATTGTAAATGCCTGATTCTCGTCATGGCTGGCCCACAAATTGAAAGCAAAGGTATTTTTACCAATTACATCATCAGGCAGGTACCCGGTTAGATCAGAAAAGCCATCGTTGATTTCGATAGTACAGCCATCCGACATTCGGCTTATCGATATTGCATCGGGAGATATACGAAATGCTTTTGAAAACTTATCCTCTGATAAACGCAAAGCATGATCTGCTTTCCGTTTTTCATCTCGCAGAGCTTTTTGTTGTAGCGCTCGCTGAACGGCCTGGCCAAGACGACTTAATCTATCCTTAAGAAGATAATCCGCTGCGCCATGGATCATCGTCTCTACTGCAGCTTCTTCGCTTATTGTTCCAGTTATAACAACAAAAGGAATATCAAGGCTTCTTTCTTGCAATAAATGCAGCGCCTGCAACGCAGTAAACTGCGGCAGACTATAATCGGCAAGGATAATATCGGGTGCGTCTTCAATCGCCTTTAGATAATCTTCTTGAGTATCCACTCGCTTACTAATGCAATTATACCCAGAGCGTTTCATTTCATACAAAACTAGCTCT
>JBBRWF010000359.1:0-5219 GCA_038249405.1 Anaerolineales bacterium | reverse complement strand
CTTCTTTCTCCTTGTCCTTGTCCTTCCCGGCCGCCTCCATCAGGGTCTCCGGCTCGCGGGCCGTTGGCGCCCCGGTGGCTTCTTTCTTTTCCTCCTCCCGGTCGGCGGGGCTTCCCGATTCCTCCAGCTTCATTCCGAGGGTCGACAGCAGCGTGGACAAGGTGTCCGCGCCCGCTTCGATGACCAGAATGTCGCGGGCGCGCAGCGTCCGGTACGGGCTGGGCGCGCTGATCCGCATCTCGTTGCGCACCAGGCCGACCACCTGCGCACCGGCGTCTTCCAGCACCTTCTCCACCTCGGCGAGCGTCTTGCCCTCCGACGCGCCACCTTCAAGAATCCGGGCCTCGGTCAGGTAGGCCCCGGTGTCGAAGCCCTCCAGGCCCTCTGCCTGGCGCTTGGGCACAAGTCGCCAACCCACCAGCGCGATAAACACCACGCCCAGCACGGCCACAGGCACCCCGATGGCCGCGAAATCGAACATCGCGAACGAGCCCCTTCCGTCGGCCATGCCGGCCCGGAAGCCCGCAACAATGAGGTTGGGCGGTGTGCCGATCAGGGTCGTCATGCCGCCGAGGATGGTGCCGAAGGCCAGCGGCATCAACATCCGCCCCGGCGGGATGGACAGACGCGTGGCCACCTTGAGCGCGATCGGCATCAGCAGCGCCATGGCCCCCACGTTATTCATGAAGCCTGACAGCAGCGCGCCCACGCCCATCAAGGCGGCCAGGCTGAGTACCTGCCCCCCCTTGGCCGGTATGGCGTAGCGGGCCAGCACCTCGACGGCGCCCGAGACCTGCAGCGCCTTGCTCATGATCAGCATGCAGGCCACCGTGATCACGGCCGGGTGGCCAAAACCGCTGAACGCCTCCTCGGGCGTCACCAGTCCCGACCAGACGCAGGCCACCAGGGCGCTGACGGCCACGAGGTCGTGCCGCCATTTGCCCCACAGGAACAGGCCGACGACCATGCCAAGGATGAGCAACACGGTGATCTGGTCGGGCGTCATGAAGAAGCCTTGTGGGGTGGCATGAGGTGGGCGGGTGAGAGCATGTGTCAATGTACCCGCTTGTTGCGCGGCGTCTGCGCATGGGCAAGACGCCGATAATCGATGTCACAGGAGTATTTCATGCCCATCACCAAAGGATTTCGCGCGCTCGTTGACGAGGCCATGGCCCAGGTCACCACCTATTCTGTGGCCGAAGTGCAGGCCAGACTGCATGACCCCCAGGTGCAGATTGTTGACATCCGCGACCCGCGTGAAGTGAGCGCCGGCACCGTGGTCGGCAGTTTCCTCGCGCCCAGAGGCATGCTGGAGTTCTGGGTGGACCCCGCCTCGCCGTACCACAAGCCCGTGTTTGCCGACGAAGGCCGGGAGTTCATCCTGTTTTGCGGTGCAGGCTGGCGCAGCGCGCTGGCGGCCCGGACGCTGCAGGACATGGGCATGACCAATGTGGCGCACATTGACGGCGGGTATGCCGAATGGGTCAAGCAGGGCGCGCCTGTCGAAACGCTGGAGCAGCGCAAGGCAAAAAGCAGCGGCTGAGCTTGATGCCGCCCATGCCGCCTCTGTCACCTTCGCAAGCCTGCCCCTGTGGCCGCAGCAGCCCGTCCGGCAAACCGCTGGGGTTTACAAGTTGCTGCGACCGTTTTCTGGATCACTTCGAGGCCACACCCGCGCCAGACGCCGAAAGCCTGATGCGCTCGCGCTACACCGGCTTCGTGCTCGAACGCGCCGACTACCTGCTCGCCACCTGGCAGACCAGTCACCGGCCATCGGCCATCGAGTTCGACCCCGGGGTGAAATGGCTGGGCCTCGAGCTGCGTCATCACCGGCTGCTGGACGCCACCCACGCCGAAGTCGAATTCGTCGCCCGGCAGAAAAGCCCGGGCAACCCGGCCGTGCGCCTGCATGAGCGCAGCCGCTTCGTGCGGGAGGCCGGCCGTTGGTACTATGTGGACGGCGATGCGCTGTGATTGAGCATAAAATCGGCCTCTAGCCCTTATGCAGCGGGCGCAAGCAGCTATCAAATCAGTAGTAAAAGGATTCTTTCGTGACCTTCGATGCCGTGTTGTTTGACTGTGATGGCGTGCTGGTGGACAGCGAACCCATCACCAATGGCGTGTTGCGCGACATGCTGGAAGAAGCCGGCTGGTCGCTCAGCAGCGCCGAATGCATGCGCCTGTTCATCGGCAAGGCCGTCAGGGACGAGGCCGCCCTTATTGAAGAAAAAACTGGCCGCCCCTTGACCGAGGCGTGGATGGCCGAGTTTCGCGGTCGGCGCAACGAGGGGCTGGTCGAAGGCCTGCTGCCGATTCGCGGCGCGCTTGAAGCGGTGGCGCAGATCCACGCGCTGTATGCGGGCCGCATTGCCTGCGCGTCCGGCGCTGACCGCTTCAAGGTTGAGCTGCAGCTCGAAAAATGCGGGCTCATGCCCTACTTCAAGGACCGCATTTTCAGCGGCCACGAGATGCCGCGCTCCATACCTGCGCCCGATGTGTACCTGGCCGCTGCCGCCGCGCTGGGTGTTGACCCGACCCGCTGCGCGGTGGTCGAAGACACCGTACCCGGCGTCATGTCTGGTGTGGCTGCCGGGGCCACCGTGTTTGGCTACAGCCCGGCGGAGGCCGGGCACGACGCGCCCGCCGCATTGAAGGGTGCCGGGGCAGTCGCCATCTTTACAGACATGGTCGATCTCAGGGCCTTGCTGGCTTCCAGGTGATTTGGATGTTTGTGCGGCCCCATGCGGAAAGCTTTTCGTCCATGAGCCCACAAGAACAGCAAGCGCGCGTGGCGGTCCTGGCCCAAGCGCTTGAAAATTCCGCTCCTCCAGGCCGGTTGGTCGATCCGGACCAGCAGGAGCGCGCGACCCTGGCCGCATTGCTGGCATCGCGCCCAGGTGCGGGCGCCAACGGCACCCCCATCACAGCCGCAGACCTTGTGTACCTCCGGGCCGCAGCGCTCGTCAAGTCCGCGACTGCCGACCATGCCGCGCTGGCCCTTCTCGAACGCCCGCGCCCCTGGTGGCATTGGCTGACTGTGGCTGTACCGCTTGTTGCGCTGCTGTTGGGCGTCGCGACCGATCGGGCGTAATAAACATATCTTGCAAAAATGCTATTTTGAAGCGAATTGATGTAGATTATTCAAAGTAAATTTAAACATTTGCAAATTGAAATCTCACTCGACAAATCTCGTGTATGAAATTGATAGTCGGCAATAAGCCGTTGAACTTTCCCGACATCTTAATTCTGGGTGCTGCCAAGTGCGGAACTACTTCACTCGCATTTTTTCTAAAGCAGCATCCGGATGTGTATATGCCCAGAAAGGAGCCCGGTTTTTTTGCCTATCACAACAGGCCTGTTCTTGAATTCCCTTCAGGAATCCGCGATCGGCAGATTACAGATTTGGGAGCGTACTCCAGTATGTATGAAGGTGTCAAACCGGGTCAGAAGATTTGTGACTCGTCTGTGGCCCAATTCACAAATGCCGAACACACCGTAAGGAATGTAAAACAATACTACGGAGAATCGGTTTCTGGTTTGAAGACGGTATTAATTCTCAGACACCCCGTTGATCGCGCCTATAGTCACTATCTGATGTTTGTCAAGAACGGTCTGGAGACGCTATCTTTTGAAGAGGCGATCAGGCCCGAAAACGTAAAACGTCGAATCGGGGATCAACTGGGATACGATTATTTGGGGGGAAGCCTATATGCAGAAAGGGTGCGCTTATTCAAGCATTCATTCCCACAATTGAAAATATATACCACAGAAGATCTGAAAAAGCCTCAGGAGATACTAAAGGATTTTCTGGATTTTTGCGGCCTGAATGACAAGGTTTCCATAAACACCGCCGCTAAGTTGAATCCCAGTGGTTTGCCAAAGAAAAAAGGACTGATTCGAATTTTGCATTCAAGAAGCAAGTTCAAAGAAATATTAAAGCGGTTGTTACCGGATAAATTGCAATACCGGCTTACCGCTGTCAAATCTGATTTGCTCCGTCGGAGTATTGTGAAGGCAGAAATTGATCCGATATTAAGACAGGAACTTACAGATAAATACTTTAAAACCGATATTCTTGAATTGCAGAAGATAGTTGGACGTAACTTTTCAAATTGGCTGACTCAAAATAAACATAAGTATGATATCCCGATTAAAAGCCAGTAGCACCATTGATCCATTAAGGTTGGATTATATCCTTGGTAAATCCACTTTACTGGCTATTTTTTTGTTTTTCAACTTCATGGTAACCTTTAGGGTATTATTGGTGAGCGTCGTTCCAGAAGTTGAGCTCGTTGCAGAAGCGCTTTATGAAGCGATTATTCTGTTGTATTTGGTTTATAGGTTATCTCTTCGGGTTGTATCGGGTAACCTTCGCATTAACAGTCTTGAATTGTATTTGATTCTCATGTTTTTTCTACCAGTCATTGCTGCAAATGGCGCCCGTGCAGAATTTGGTCAACCGATGATTTATGGCATCCTCACGTTTAGAGACTTTTATCTGATATTCGGAGGCTTGATAGTTTATAATATGCTTCGCACCAATACGGTTACGATACAATTGGTCGAAAAAATGCTGGTGCTGACTGCATGGATAAATGTGCTCATGTTCTACTTCATGTCGTTATTTGTTGATCCCCGGCAGTTTATTGAAACCGGCCTTGCAGGAGCGAATGATGCAAAGGGTGGAGATGTTTACTTCCGATTCAATATGGCATACATATTCTTCGGATCTATATATTATTTCGTGAAGGCGTTCTATAGAAAAAACTTCAAATATTTAATATTGGGTGCTGTTTTCCTTTTTTATGTGACTTTCTTCAGATTTGACCGCACCTCCATGGCATCTGTTTTTGGTGCTTTGGCGATGTTTTTTGTTACTGCCCTTACTCCACGCAGACAATTGATGTGGATTTTGATTGGCTTCATTCCTATTCTTTTCCTTGTAATATCAGTATATTTCGTGAGTCCCGAATTGTTTGAGCAATACTATTTGATGTTTGCTGACGCATTCGCAACCTTATTGGGTACAGCAAATGCAGAAGGTGAGGAATCAGTTAGGCTTAATGAATTGCGCATTGCTTTGGAACATATTGAGAAAAATCCGCTAATCGGAAATGGAAAGGTAAGTAATCAATGGGTGGAAGGTGGGTATAGCCATTTCCTGGGATTCTTTTATGCATCTGACGTAGGCATTTTCGGTCAGATATTTATGTATGGAT
>JBBRWF010000358.1:0-5222 GCA_038249405.1 Anaerolineales bacterium | reverse complement strand
CGCTCTTGTAGGGCACTTCGACTGCCGATAGCCCGAACTGCGCCTTGTAGAGTTCGGCCGCGACCCGGCCGGTGAGGGTGGCTGTGCCATAGGAGGCCTTGTCGCCCTTGGCGCGCAGGTGTTCGGTGAGCTGCTTGATACGCTCGGTCATAATCGCGATCTGGACATCGGGGGAACCGGTGTCTGTATCGTGACGGTGAAAATCGGTGATCACCTGGGTTTTCTTTTCTTTAAGCATTGGCATGACGTAGCTTCTCCTTTCGTGCGGATGGTGCGGTCTCCATATTCGCAGCGTGAACCGCAAATAGGACCAGTCACAGGGGTATTATTATACCAGAAAATCAGGTTTGAATCGTTTTCTGGCGGATTATCTCTAGAATGGCTGGTTGCAGCCTGGCAGGCAGACGCGGCAGAATGCGGCGAATGGTGACGGGCAGCTGCGGGGAACTGGAGCCAATAATAACCTGGCGCAAAAAGTAGATGGTTTCTGCAGGGGAGGCGGCGTACAGGGCTTTTATCAGGTCTGCCAGGTCGTTTTGCATGATGGACGGCATGATTTTGATTACCGGGCTGAGCAGGTTGTAAAGGGGCGGCAGGTTTTCGTAGGAGGGGTCATCTATGAGGGGAATGATGGCGTGAATGGCGTTTGCCCACAATTTGGGGGTGGCGGGGTTGAACCAGGTTTGCATCAGCTGTAAAAACCTGGAGGTTGATTCGCGGCGGATACGAACGAGGCTGTTGACGAGCAGCGCTTGCCGCAGCTGTTCGTCGCGTGTGCGGCTGACCCAGGCTGTGATGCGCTCGAGAAGAAGGTTTGTTTCGGGGTGGATGCGACCAAGCAAGGATGCCGCGAGCAGGCGGCTTTCCAGATATCCGTCTTTCCAGAGTGCGTCTGTTAAGGCGAGAGCCTGTTCGGGAAAGGTGGCAGCCAGCGGGCCTAACTCCATTTCAATCTGGCGCAATACGGATTGCGGGGTTCGGTAGGACGGTAGTATTGAGATGGGGGAGGCCACAACACCGATACGTAACGTCCGGTCAGCGTACATATCCAGGATGGCATGGAGTTCTTTTAAAAGAAGCGCTGGCTGGTCGAATTTTTCGACCAGCACAGCGGCTTGATTCTTAAGACGAGCAATATCTACAGCGGGCATGGGCAGGGGTTAATATGATTTGCCGAAAAGTACCTTGCGTGTTGCGGGCTGCCCGCAGACAATACAGGCTCCGCTGCCTTCGGGTTGATCGACGGGCATGCAGCGTGTGGAGGCCCTGGTGGCATCTTTTACTTTGGCTTCGCAGGCCTTGCTCTCGCACCACCAGGAATAGGCCCAACCATTTTGAACCGCAGTTTCAAGCTCGGCTATGTCCTTAGGATCGTGGATGTGGCTGTCTCGGAATGCCGTGGCTTTTGCCAGCATTGCGGCCTGGATTTCGACCAGCAACTCTGCGACTGTGGCGGCGATATTGGCTTGAGGAACAAAGGATTTGCCTTCTCTGCCGGGGCGGTCACGACGGGCCAGGGCGACGGAATTCTTTTCCAGGTCTTTGGGGCCAATTTCCATGCGCAAGGGGACGCCGCGCATTTCCCAGTCGTTGTACTTAAAACCAGGCGTGACTTCATCGCGGTCATCCATCTTGAGCCGGATGCCGGCTGTTTTTAATTCGGCAAAGATGCGGTTGGCGGTTTCCATGACAATCGTTTTTTCTTCGGGGCTGCGGTAAATGGGCACGATCACGACCTGGATGGGGGCGAGGCGAGGAGGCAGGATCAGGCCTTTGTCGTCGCCATGCGTCATGATGATTGCGCCGACCATGCGGGTGGAGAGACCCCAGGAGGTTGTCCAGGCGTGCTGCAGTTCATTTTTCTGATCGGTGTACTGAATTTCGAAGGCTTTTGCGAAATTTTGCCCGAGGAAGTGGGATGTGGCAGATTGCAGGGCTTTGGTATCACCCATCATGGCTTCGATGGTGGTGGACATGACTGCACCGGCAAACTTTTCCGTTTCAGATTTAATGCCTTTGATGACGGGGACAGCTGCTTCGTTGATGGCAAAATCGGCGTAAACATCCAGCATGCGCATGGTTTCTTCGCGCGCTTCCTGTTCGGAGGCGTGGGCCGTGTGGCCTTCCTGCCAGTAGAATTCGGTGGTGCGCAGGAAGAGTTTGGTGCGCAGTTCCCAGCGTACTACGCTGCCCCACTGGTTGATTAAAACAGGCAGGTCACGCCAGGATTTGATCCATTTGCTGTACATGTAGCCAATGATGGTTTCTGAGGTGGGCCGCACCACCAGGGGTTCTTCGAGTTCTTCGCCGCCGGCAATGGTCACAATCGCCAATTCAGGCGCAAAGCCTTCGACGTGTTCTTTTTCGCGCTCGAGAAAAGATTTGGGGATGAGCAGGGGGAAGGCGGCATTAACGTGACCGGTTTCTTTGAAGCGCCGGTCGAGGGCAGCCTGCATGTTTTCCCACAGGGTCCAGCCGTAAGGACGTACAACCATGCAGCCGCGCACGGGGGAATAGTCGGCCAACTCTGCTTTGAGTACAAGCTCGTTGTACCAATCGGAGAAATTTTCGGAACGGGGTGTAAGTTGATCTTCTGCCATTTTTGCCTCACTATGAAATTAAGAAATCAGGGTTGAACTTCAAGCAGTTTGACTGCGGATTGAGCATCTGGAGCGAATTGCAGCAGGGCGCGTTGATTTTCTGCGAAGTATTCGCTCATTTCGGAATAGGCCTGATTGAGCATGCTTTGCCAGCCATGACCAATCAGGATCAACGGCCTGCGGGGCAGCGCATCCACAATCATTAGATTCCACATTAATGCAATTTCTGTCAGGGTGCCAGGGCCGCCGGGTAATGCAATGGCGGCTTCGCAATGGTTGATAAGCCCTTCGAGGCGCTGCTGTAGCGTTGTAAAGCGGCGCTCTTCTTTGACCCAGCGATTGGCAGATACTTTGCGCCATTTTTCAATGTCTGAGCAGGTTACGCCGATGACATGTCCGCCGGCCTCATGAGCGCCGCGCGAAACAGCCTCCATGGTGCCGATGTAGCCGCCGGTCAGAACGGTATGACCCTGGCGGGCCAGCAACTTTCCCAGTTGGTGCGCCTCATTGTAGCCGGTGGAGCCTTCTTTGGGTTGGGAACCGCCAAACACTGTTACATTCATTCTGTATTCCATTCACGTGTCGCATTGCGTTTAAGTTTATCCAGGATGGCCTGTTCAAGATCAATCTCTGAAACAGCCGCGAGCTGCAGCAGGTAGAGCGCAACGTCTGCCAATTCTGCGGCGAGTTCTTCTTTTTCGCGGATCTGTTCGCGCCACTGGAAGTGCTCCAATATTTCGGCAGCTTCCAGTGAGAGCGATATCGCCAGGTTGCGGGCAGTCTGCGGGCGTTTGCTTTCTGGTGAGTACCAACCTTTGGATGTGACAAAGGCTTGCATGGCGGTGGTCAGTTCACGAATGTCCATTAGACTTTACCGTATATCTGAAAGAAAATTACTCGCTATTGAAATAAAAAACGGCTCACCAGGTCTGTGAGCCGCCAATTTGCATGAGGCAATGAACCTAGCCAGACCAGAAAGGTTTAACTTGTGGAGCCGGGGTCGGGTTCTTTTCCATGCAGGTATTATACAACAATTTTTCTTGAGAGGTTGGCAAATATTAAACGATATTGCGGTGGTATTTGCGCCCTATCCCCCTGCCCCCTTTCTCGCTGGCAAGAATAATTTTTCGTTGTGCGGGTTGTGCGGGAAAGGGGAAGATCTTTTTTTGAGAGACTGGGGAGCTTAGCTCCCCAGTCTCTCATGCTCTCAGCCCCTCTTGCTTGCGCAATTCGACATCATTTTGAAGCGAAGCAATGATGAATATTGGTTATAAAAGGCTATTTCGCTTCCAATGGCTTAGCGGATGTGGCTATTCGTATATTGCCAAAACCATAATGAGAATTGCTGAACCGAGGCCATTTGTGCACGTGGGTAATATATAATTGACTCATGCAGTTTATCTTGACTCACGAACAGTCTGATTTTGACGCTCTGGCCGCGCTGTATGCTGCCGCGCTGCTGGATGGCGGTGTGGCGGTTTTGCCGCGGCGGGTGAACCGTAATGTGCGGGCTTTTCTGACGCTCTACGGTCAGGAATTTCCTTTTACTGACCCCAGAGATCTGCCGCAAGGCGCGGTGGAATCGGTGACACTGGTGGATACCCAGGGATTGATCACCTTGAAGGGCATGGGGAAGGATACCGAGGTGACGATTTACGATCATCACCCGGCCCGCAGTCAGGCAAAAAGTGCGCTGGAACGAGGTTTCGCTGCGGATTGGAATGTGATCACTTTTGATCTGGGCGCTACTACGACGTATTTTGTGGAAATTCTGCAGGAACGCGGCAATGTGCTGACAACCATCCAGGCCAGCCTGCTTTTGCTGGGGATTTATGAGGATACAGGTACGCTGACGTATTCGCGCACGACTGCGCGGGATATTTATGCCGCGGGTTGGTTGTTGGAGCAAGGCGCAGATCTGGGCCTGATCAACGATTTTCTCAATCCGCCTTTGAGCGCAGAGCAGCGCGAGGTGTATGACCGGCTTGTGGCTGGTATTGAAAGTTTTGATATTCACGGGCACAAGATCATGCTGGCTTGCGGTGAAGCGGCGGGTGTAACGGATGAGATTTCGACCCTGGCGCATAAGCTGCGCGATGCATTTGATCCGGATGCATTGTTTGTAGTGGTAAAAACAGCCGAAGGTGTTCGGCTGGTGGCGCGCTCGGGTACAGATGAGATTGACGTGTCTTTGATCGCGGCTCATTTTGGCGGGGGTGGTCATAATCGGGCTGCCGCAGCATTGATCAGAAGTTTGCCTGGTGTTAACGATGATCTACCCTTGCTGTCAGAAACGCGCGAGCTTTTGCTGGGTGTGCTGGACAGGTTTGTGAGGCCAGCGGTTACGGTGGCGCATTTGATGTCGAAGCTGCCGCGCGCTATTGCGGCGGATACGACTGTGCAGGAAGCGGCAAAGCTGATGGCGCGTTATGGCTATGAGGGCTTTCCTGTGGTCGATAACGGCAGAGTGCTGGGTCTGCTAACGCGCCGCGCAGTGGACCGGGCGATTAATCACCGGTTGAACCTGACTGCCGCAAGTTTGATGGAAGGGGGTTCAATCACTGTTTTCCCAACGGAGTCTGTCCAGAGGCTGCAAACTGTGATGCAGGAGAGCGGCTGGGG
>JBBRWF010000357.1:0-5228 GCA_038249405.1 Anaerolineales bacterium | reverse complement strand
CTCTGCGCGATTACGAGCTGGTCGTTGGCAAATGGTTGGGAGCCTTTTTGTTTGTACTGGTTGTGATTGGCATTTCGTTGGTCTTCCCGTTCATGTTAAATTCGATGGTGGCACCAGGGATCGACCAGATGCAAATGGTGTCAGGCTACCTGGGAGTTATTCTGGCGGCAGCCGCACTGCTCGGCCTGGGCACAGCCATTTCAGCGATTTTTGAAAACCAGATCGCAGCTTTTTTCAGCACACTGGTGCTCTTCGTAATCTTATGGTGGCTAATTGGCGCGCCAGCCAACATCCTGCCAAGCGGTGGCGAAGTTTTTTCCTATCTGGATATGAGCGCCCAGCTATACAACAATTTTAACGAGGGCATCATCAAGCTCTCCAGCGTGTTGTATTTTCTCAGTCTGGTAAGCCTGGGCCTTTTCGTTGGCTCAACAGCTGTTGAAATTCGGAGGTGGCGCTAATGAAAAACGATCCGCGCCGTTTTGCTTCGCTGGGATTGATTCTCTCAGCTCTTGCAATTTTGACTTTTGTCGTGCTGCTACTTGTACGTGGGCTGGCAACAGCTGGCATTTTCCAACCACCGGACCCGCTGCTTCTGGAAAGGGCAACATGGATCAGCCTGAGTGTGGTTCTGTTGGGACTGGCACTCACTGCCTTTCTTGACCCAGAAGGAACACGCAGATTCCTGCTTGGGCGACAGGTGCAGTACGGCAGTAATGCCATCATCATGCTGCTGGCGTTTACAGGCATCCTGTTTTTCATCAACCTGCTGGCCTTTCAAAATCCAAAAAGCTGGGACATTACCGAAAGCCAAACTAACACGCTTGCACCTGAAACTATCAACCTGCTCAAGGGTTTATCAGAGCAAATCAATGCACGCGCTTATTATTCTGCAAACTTAGATTCAAGCAAAGCACGCAAACTGTTTGATAATTTTAAACAGAATGCGAATGGTAAATTCACTTACGAATTTATTGATCCAAATTCCAACCCGGTAGCAGCGCAAACGGATGGAGTCGATCGTGACGGCACGACTGTTTTGCAAATGGCAGGCCGCAGTGAACAGGTTAGCCTGGTAGATGAAGAGGGCCTGGCGGTTACGATGATCAAGCTGCTTAACCCTGAAAAGCGCGTGGTGTACTTCTTGAACGGGCATGGCGAAGCTGACACCGAACAGACTGGTGATACTTCCTATTCTTTGATCAAACGCGCGCTTGAAAACAAAAACTATACTGTAAAAACTCTGAACCTGGGCAGCGAAGGCCAGGTGCCATCAGATGCAAAAAGCGTGGTGATCCCCGGGCCGCGAACACCGATTTCGAATGACGAAGTCAAGCTGCTGCAAGCCTATCTTGATAAGGGCGGCGCAATGGTAGTCATGGAAGAACCTGCCGCATTGACGAAGTACGGCGGCACAGCCGACCCGCTGGCGGAAATGCTAAAGCCATGGGGCATCACCCTGCAAAATGATGTTTTGTATGATCCGCGCGCCAACCCGCCCCTGCTGGTATATGCTGATGTGACGAGCTATGCGCAACATCCAATTACCGACAAACTGCTGAGGATCAACTCAAGGTTTTTCACTTCTCAGTCACTGCTGCTTGGCGAAGCTCCACAGGGCATCTCTTTGACAGCATTGGCAAAAACCTATAGCGATGCATGGGGTGAAACTGACCTGGCGTCCATCGAGAACAACCAGGTTTCGTTTGACCAAACCCAGGATCTGCCCGGCCCTCTGGTATTGGCCGCTGCCGCGGAAAACTTTAATACGCAGGGTCGGTTGGTTGTGTTTGGCGACTCTGATCTGGGCACAGATGCGCTTTACAAAAGCGGCTACGGTGATATTTTGCTCAATGCGATTGACTGGACCACCGGGCAAGAGAAGTTGATCAGTATCACTCCCAAGAACAACACGCTGCGCACCTACAGCCCGCCCGGAAATCTGGGTTTGATTGGGATGATCCTGACCTCTATTTGCGTGATTCCTCTGCTCGTCATCGCAGGCGGCATTGGCGCGTGGTATACGCGCCGCAAGCGAGGTTGATATGCGCCGTTCTACTGTAATTCTGCTGGTTCTTTTCGCACTACTGGCGGGCCTGACCTGGGAGATGCAGCAACCAGGCAACCCGATCAGCAAAGCGCTTGCAACCAGCACCCCGGCACTTTCCGCGGTTCATGAAACATTGATCAACGTGAATAATGGAGCCATCAGCAGCCTTCAGATTTCGGATGCGACCGGCAAAACCATAACGCTGGATAAAAGCAGCGGTACATGGATGTTTAATAACGGCCCGGCGGATCAGAGTAGCGCTGAAACTGCGTCCAGCATGGTGTACTCCATGCAAATTATTACGAAACTTGAAAAAGCGCCTGACCCGGCTGGTACTGGACTGGATATGCCCGCGTATATTGCCAGTATCAACCAGCAAAACGGGCTGACAAACCTAAAAATTGGCAAACTGGCTCCAACTGGCAGTGGTTATTATGTACAAACCGCCGATGGCTCAATTTATGTGGTTGGTAAAGAAAGCGTAGACACCTTCATTGGCCTATTGCAGAACCCACCCTTGCCACTGACAGCCACTCCACAGCCGTAAATGGCTCGACATACTGGAAACGAATTATTGTCTGACAATTTTGCAAACTGCTTTCAGGGTATCAATATCCAGATTAAGCACTAAACCTATTGAATTAACTCTCAAAAAAGAGTATTCTGTTTTTGATCTTATAGATTACAGGACAAACAAATGGATGAACCGCTGTTGATTGTGGAAGAGGAAGAAGAGTATTCACCTATTGCACGGCTCATTGAACTGGGCCGTCAAAAGTCTTATGTGACGCTGGATGATATTCTTCATTTTTTCCCAGAAGCTGAGCAGGATGTGGAACAACTCGAAGAGGCATTTGCCGCGCTTTTAAGTGCGGGTATCCCCTTTGTAGAAGACACCACAACCACCGAGCCAAGCGAAGATGAACTGACACTGCCAGACGAACCTGCTGAACCTGAGCAGGGCCTTGATCTTGACGATTACCTGGCTAATATTGATACCGATGACACCATCGGCCTTTATCTGAAAGAGGTCAGCCGGGTACCGCTCCTGACCGCTGAAGAAGAGGTTGAACTGGCTCAACGCATCGAACGCGGACGTATCGCCCGCGAGGAACTTGCCAAGGGTAATGCCAGCCCACGCCGCCGCCAAGAATTACGCATGTTGATCGAGGACGGTTGGTCTGCTCGTGAACATCTGATCACGGCCAACTCGCGCCTGGTCATTTCGGTTGCAAAAAAATACATGGGGCGCGGTGTTCCTTTCCTTGATTTGATCCAGGAAGGTAATATTGGTTTGATTCGCGCCACGAAAAAATTTGACTACCGCCGCGGGCATAAATTTTCAACCTATGCAACCTGGTGGATTCGCCAGGCAGTCACGCGCGCTATTGCCGATCAGGGTCGCACCATCCGGGTGCCGGTACACATGGGCGATCAGATCAACAAGTTACTGCGTGTACAGCATCAACTCACCCAACGACTTGGACGCGAACCATCGGTGGATGAGCTGGCGAATGCGCTTGAAGTACCTCCTAAAAAGGTAGAGAATATGATCCAGGTAGCGCGTCGTCCGCTATCGTTGGAAACACCTACCGATGACGAAGAAGACTCTGTCCTGGGAGATTTCATCGAAGATGATGAAGCCGCTCCGCCTGACGATACCGCCACTTACAACTTGTTAAAGGAACACCTGGCAGAAGTACTGAACAGTTTGCCTCCGCGCGAAGTGCGTATTTTGCAATTACGTTATGGGCTGCTGGATGGACAGGCCTATACCCTGGAAGAGGTAGGCCGCAAGATGGGCGTCACACGTGAACGCGTGCGCCAGATTGAGGCTCAAGCACTCAGCCGGCTTCGTCACCCTTCAATTCGCAGGAAATTGCGCGACTACCTGGGTGAATAACAAAATTGTTGAAGTCCCGGTGTTTAATCTGCCGGGACTTTCGAGTTATATAAAGGTAATGAGAGACTGCAATAAAAAAGTTTTACGATACAGCAGCGTTTTGACACACCTGCCTGATGGGCGGCATTAAAATCAGGCACTAAAGCTTCCATTATCCATTATCCACGTTAAAATAAACATATGAAAACTTTCTTGATTCCCCGATTCCGGGATATTTTGTTTTTAGGCATTTTCGCAGCTGCACTCATACTAGGTCCCCGTATGCTTAACCAGGATGGCGACCTGCCACGACACATGGCCATCGGGCGCTATGTTCTGGCGGGTCACCTGCCTCCTGTAAATGATATCTTTTCTCACACTGTTCCAGGCGCACCTTTTGCGCCGCATAAATGGCTTTCAGGGGTGTTATTTTATCTTGCGTATTTGATTTTTGATGAAAGAGGAATGCTCATTATTTCGGCCATCGCGCTGGCAACCACTTTCACGATTATCTATACGCAAACCGTGGAACTCACCAAGCTAAGGCTGCCAACCCTGCTGCTTGTTGCCTGGGGAGCAATCCTGACATCTCTGCATTGGATCGTCCGACCGCATATATTTACCATGCTGTTATTCGCGGTATGGCTGGTGCTCACAGATAAACTGGCGCGCGGCGAAAAACTGCGTTTATGGATTTTCCCGGCTGTGATGTTTCTCTGGAATAATATACACGGAGAATATATCGCCGGGTTTTTGATCAGCGCCGCCTACCTGGGCGGTCTGGCATGGGATTATTGGCGTACCAAAGAGAAAAGCATCCTTGAAAACGGAAAGAGATTGGGAATAGCAAGCGGATTGGCGGCCCTGGTGACCCTGTTAAATCCAATCAGTTTGCGAGCCTGGGGTACAGTAACGAGCTGGCTCGGTAACCAGTACCTGATGTCACACACAGAGGAGACTTTGCCTCCCGACTTTACTGAGCCGAAATTCATGGTATTACTGGCCTTCATGCTCTTATCAATCATTCTGGTAGCGCAGAAGAGAAAAGCGCTTTCCACAGGACAGTTATTTACGCTGGCAGGTTTCTCAGCAATGGCACTTCTATCGGCGAGAAATATCCATTTTTATGGGGTGGCTGCGCCTTATTTACTGGCACCAACGGTCACAGGTTTACTAGCCATCCCCCTGGTAAAAAAATATGAGGGGTTATTTGCTGATATTGAAGGCAGGTTGAAAGAAAAATGGTGGATGGTAACGGCCTATGCTATTGTTATTGGAATAATTGTAATATATTTT
>JBBRWF010000356.1:0-5252 GCA_038249405.1 Anaerolineales bacterium | reverse complement strand
GTATTTGTCACCGGAGAGCATATTCACATTGGCGATAATGTAGTCATCAACCGGAAAGTTTACCTGGATGGGCGCATTGGCATAAACATTAAAAATAACATCAGCATTTCGCCTGAAGTGTATATCATTTCCATGGAGCATGATCCAAACGACCCCATGTTTGCCACGCGCGGCGGCGAAGTGACCATCGGCGATAAAGTTTGGCTTGGCGCGCGCGCAATGATCATGCCCGGAATTAATGTCGGTGAAGGCGCGGTGGTGGCAGCAAATGCTGTGGTAACCAAAGATGTAGAACCTTATCAAATCGTCGCTGGTATTCCGGCCAAACCAATCGCAAAACGTTCCGAGAATTTGGAATACCGGCTGCGGTATTTTCCCTGGTTTGATAGTGACATTCAGAGAGAATGATTGTTCGTCAAAAGCACTCAAAATCAAGGCCTGATCAATCAGGCTGCATCAGCTGACCGCAAAAGGGTAAGAATATGGACTTATATAATAAAGTTAGAAAAGCAGCGCACCTGGTGCGCGAACAGGGGGTTAAAAGTGCCTTGCAAAAAGCGAAGGCAAGGTTGCAAACCCGCTTCCAACGGCCCGCACGCACGCTGAACCTGGCCGAATGGCTGGCTTATTATGAGCGCCGGGATGAAATCCATGCAAAAAGCCTGGCGAGTGATGAGATATCAAAGTGGCCCAAGATCAGCATCCTGATCCTGACCTATAACAACTTTTTGATTAACCGGCTTTGCCTGAAAAGTATTTATTGCAATACAACGTACCCGAATTTCGAAGTCATTGTGGTCGATAATGCATCGCATGATGAGACACCTGCCTGGCTGCGATGCTTCGCGGCAGGGCACACAAACCTCAAACTGATCCTTAACTCAGAAAACCTCGGTTTTGCGGGCGGTAATAATCAGGCCGCACGGGAAGCCAACGGTGAATACCTGGTGTTCCTCAACAATGATACGGTGGTCACTAAGGGTTGGCTGGAGCGACTGCTGGCACACATGCAAAGCGATCCGAGGATGGGGTTGGTCGGTCCGGTGACAAATTCAACCGGCAACGAAGCCCGCATCTTAGTAAACTATACTTCGCCGAAGGAGATGGAGGCATTTGCCGCCACGCGTGCCAAATCCCTTGCCGGGCAATCCTTTGACATTCGCATGCTGGCATTCTATTGCGTGATAACCCGCAAAGATCAATATGAAACCATCGGTGGATTGGACGAACGCTTTTTGGTAGGGATGTTCGAAGATGATGACCTGGCGGTTCGGTACCATGAAAAAGGGCTGCGCGTGGTATGCGCAGATGATGTTTTCATTCAACACTTCCAGGGCGCTTCCTTTGGAAAACTTGAGAATACCCAATATAACCGTGTTTTTGAAGAAAACAGGCGAAAGTACGAAGAAAAGTGGAATAGAAAATGGGAACCCTATCAATCCCGAGTGGACAAGCCTGTACCCATTAACAAGAAGAAAGCTTAAAGCGCTGCATGATGAGGTATTTTTTTGTGGATGCGGTAACCAACCCCTGCTTTAAATAAACGATTTATGTGGAACTTGCGACTCTTTTTAGATGAAACCTTTTTTTCAGCAATTACGCCCGCTGCTCATCCCCCGCAAAAGCAAGCGGGAAAGTTTTGTGCGTCAGTTTTTGCGGAAAATCTCTGCGCTGCGCCTGGCGCTGGGGGTGGATTACCGGGCCTGGATAAAGCAAAACGAACCCAATAAACAAGCCCTGGAAAACCAAGAAACCTGGGCAAAATCCTTTGCCCTGCAGCCAACGATCAGCCTGGTGGTGGTCATCAACTCGCCATCCACGAAAGACCTGCATGAAATGATCCATTCGGTGCTGAACCAGTCGTACCAAAACTGGGAATTATGCCTGGCATCCGAACCATCAAACCCTAATGACATTCAGAAAGTACTCAAAAACTGCGCTGCCCAGGATGAGCGGATAAAAATAAAAGCCGCGGCAGCTAACCATGAAAGCGCCCCAACTACAAATAGCGCAATCGAAATGGCCCAGGGTGAATTTATTGGTTTTCTTGACCAAAAAGATCGCCTGGCCCCGTTTGCGTTGTTTGCCATCGTTGAGGCGCTTAATCAATATCCCGAAACCGACCTGTTTTATTCAGATGAAGATCAATTGAGCGGAGATGGGCTGCGGCGCAGTAACCCGATCTTCAAACCTGCTTTTAGCATTGATTATTTGCGGGCTTATAACTATATACAGCATTTTTTGGTAGTTCGCCGTACTTCAGGTTCACAAATTGACTGGCTGCGCGCTGGCTGCGACGGTGCCCAATTTTATGATCTTAGCCTGCGGAGCGCAGAATCAGCCCGGTTGGTCACGCATATCCCGCAGGTTTTAATTCACATCAGGCAAATGCCGGGCATGGCGGCCGAATCCGCAACCAGCCAGGCGAATCAGCGCATTTTGCGAGAACACCTGGAACGCTGCAACCTAAAAGCGCTTGTTCAACTGGGTGCAACCGCCGCAATTTGCCAGGTAAAATACGAAATACATGACGCTCCGTTGATATCCATCATTATTCCCAACCACGAACATGCCGAAGTACTGCGCCGGTGCGTGAACTCCATTTTAGAAATCAGTACCTACACGCAATACGAAATCTTGATCGTAGAAAATAACAGCCAGGAACCCGAAACATTTAACCTTTATCAAGAATTACAGCAGCGTGATGCGCGGGTGCGCGTGTTGGAATACCATCAGCAGCCATTTAATTACTCAAATATCAACAATTATGGCGTTTCCATGGCGCGAGGAAAATTCCTACTCTTTCTGAACAACGACACTCAAACCATTACAGCGGATTGGCTTGAACGCCTGCTTGAATACGCGCTGCGCCCAGACGTGGGCGTGGTTGGCGCCAGGTTATATTTCCCCAACATGCTCATCCAGCATACTGGAGTCATTCTCGGGCTGGGGGCTGGCGCGGGGCATTATTTTGTCGGCTACCCGAGGGGCAACCCTGGTTATCGCAATAATCTGCTGACCCCGCTGAATTTATCCGCAGTGACAGCCGCCTGCATGATGATGCGTCGGACAGTCTTTGATGAGGTGGGTGGATTTGGGGAAAAATATCGCCTCGCCTTTGGTGATATTGACCTGTGTCTGAAAGTCAGACAAAAAAAATACCTGGTAGTCTGCACACCCTACGCCGAATTAATTCATTACGAATCTATAACACGCGGTTTTGATGATTCGCACGAAAATAAAACCCGCTTTTCGAATGAATCCAATTTATTACTGGAACAATGGGTGGATTTTCTGGCTCAGGGGGATCCTTATTACAACCCGAACCTGACGCTTGCACGGGGTGACTTCTCGCTGCGTTCCGGGGTCTGCCCTCAAAGGGCTCGTTCCGAGCCCGGCGTTGGGGTGGGCAGGTAAGCATATAACAGGGTTTACGAACAGACCAGGCAAACCCCTTCTCAAAATCATTCAGAAGACTGTTTCCAAAAACAAGAATTGCGCGTCATGCCTCGACATGGCGCGCAATTCTTGTTTTTGTTGTGGTTGTTTCAACCCTTGAGAAGAAAAACTACGCGGCAAATTCTTCTTTGCAATAATCTATGAGCCTTTGCGACTCCACCACCAACTGTTCAACCAGGGCAGCTGCTTCCGTCAGGTCTTCCCGAGTGCCCAATGCTTCGATCTGAGCAGCGATATTGGTAACAGGCCCCGCGCTAAAGCTGGATGATACTCCCTTTAGATTATGCCCAAGCCTGTGAACCTGGCTACCATCTCCGGCAAGCAGGGCGGCTTGCAGTTCCCCGACCCGGTTGGGTAAGGATTGTAAATATTCTTTGCACATTTCGACAAAGAACTGCCGGTCATCAAAAAAGCGAGGCAAGGCTGTTTCAATGTCCAAAGGCAGGCCGGTCGTGGAGACTAGCGAGCCGCTGCGCACCGGGGGTTTTTCCAGATCATCTTCGTCGTCGACAAAGGGGGATGGCAGCAGGTCAAGCCCGTCATCTTCTCCAAAAATAAAGGCGGATTCAGAGACAATTCCAGGGCTGAATACCTGGGCTGGTTCTTCCTCAACTTCCGGCTCAAACACTGGCAAAGATACCGGCTGGGCCCAGCGATCTAGCGCATTAAAGAGTACGGCAGGTTCGAGCGGCTTGGATACATAATCATCCATGCCCGCCTCAATACATAAATCCCGGTCGCCCTTCAAAGCGTGCGCAGTCATGGCGATAATGGGAATATGCTGGCTGCCATTTTCCCATAAGCGGATCTGGCGAGTGGCTTCATAGCCATCCATTTCAGGCATTTGAACATCCATCAAGACAGCATTGTATTTTTCTGTCTTGACCTTTTCCAATGCCAGGGCGCCATTCTCGACTGCAACTACTGAAAAACCTGCCTTCTGCAGCAAAATAACCGCCAATTTTTGGTTAATGGGGTTGTCTTCCGCCAGCAAAATGCGCAAATCCTGACGTCTCTGCTCTGAAATAACATGGCGTGTCACCAGGGCGGGGTGGTCTGCTTCGCCGGTTGTGGCCAGCACTGTTCGCAATGCATCGTACAACATTTGCTGCTTGACCGGTTTCAGCAAGTAAGCCGAGCAGCCCAGTGACTCAAGGCGGGCGGCATCGCCGCGCTGACCCATTGAAGTAAGTACAATAATTTGGGCATCGCGCGTAAGCGGATTGCTCTTTATCTCGCGGGCGGTCTGTTCGCCATCCATCCCTGGCATTTGCATATCCAGCAGCACCACCTGGTACGGGTCATTTGCGCGCTGCGCATTGCGCAGCATTTCAATGCCCTTCGCCCCGCAGGAGGCCGCTTCAATCCGGCATCCAAACCCTTCTATCATCTTGAGCAAAATCATGCGGTTGGTAGCATTGTCATCGATGCCAAGAATATGAATATCCTTGATATTCAGGGTCGTGGAGAGCGGAGCACGGGATTTGATGACTTTTTGTGCCTGTTTTTCAAATGTAAGCGTGAACCAGAATTTGCTACCCACCCCCATTTTGCTTTCGACGCCGATCTCACCTCCCATAGCCTCGATCAGCTGCTTGCTGATTGTCAGCCCCAGCCCGGTACCGCCATATTTGCGCGTTGTTGAGCCATCCGCCTGGGTAAAGCGTTCAAACACAGCCGACAGACGCTCGGGGGGTATACCAATACCGCTATCCTGCACTGAGAAAGTGAGAGTCGTATGCGTAGGTGTATCCAGGATCGGTTCTGCACGAATGATAATTTCTCCGACACTG
>JBBRWF010000355.1:0-5256 GCA_038249405.1 Anaerolineales bacterium | reverse complement strand
CTGGTGCTGGAAGTTGGATACTGGCATTCGAGCCAGCTTTTGAAACTTTCGATTTCTGGGTACATAAGAGCCTCCTGGCAATTGGTATTTGCCGAGAGGCTATCATGAACGAGATCGAAGTTGTAACCGGATTTGCAATCGTAAATTGATTCTTCAGCCACCAGGGGTCGTTGAACCAGCGCTATTGCCAGTCACGGCTGACGACCATTGGCAAGACCTGCGGAGTCAAGGCCATGCCTCACCAGTTGCGCCATTCAGCAGCGACTATGCTACTTAATAATGGCATGTCGGTCTGGGCGTGAAGGAAATTCTGGGGCACAAGTCTGTGGAGACTACGCTGGGGTACACCTGCACCCGCCGCAGGTGCGGTGCGCGAGAACTTACGACAGCACGGTGGCGAAGGAGTATCAGGCGGTGATTAATTGGGAAAGGAACATCGCCAGGGAATTGGTGTAGTGATGTGCATTTTTATCATCTGTAGAGTTCTGAATAAAGGCTTCAAGCTGTTATCTCCGTTTTGGATGTCACCCTTTCTCTCAAATACGGCACAATATAAATTCCAACCCAAAGAAATAATAATATACTTATTCCAAATATCATCTTGACAATTGAATAGAATCTCCCGGAAAAAGTAACCATGAGATTAATCACGAAAATTAATCCAAACATATTCAGCGCACGAAAAATGAATGAAACTGCAAAAAGTGTTCGAGAATAATTTGAATTGTTAATGTATCCAGGGAAAACCTTATCTGAAACCCACTGCACCCATGTATAGCCCCAAAAAAAAGAAAATAACAGTAAACAAAATATCAAAAAACAATCTATCATGAGTAATAAGTAGGCAATTAATATTATGATAAATGGAGCACTGATCAAAAAATCCATAGATTCAATTAGCGCCCTATCATAATATTGCTTGAGATAAATCATCATGGATATGATAAAAGACACTTCTGCCACAATTAAAACGACAGTAAGCAGATGGGGAACGGGTTGTTTGAGCCTGGCTAAATTAAAATAGAATCTAAAATACGGTTTTTTAGTCTCTATCTTATCGTCATTTTGAATTAAATCAGTCTGGAAAACCTCTATAGCACTGATAGCAACAGGCGTTATCATGCCGAGAAGAACCAAAAGAATCAGTTCAAGCCTTAACAGTTGTATCTGCGCATACCCCATATCATTCATTCCTGGATAATATAAAGCACGGCCAGTAAAATAGTCCAGAAGAAACATAAATGGAAATGCAAACATTAATCCTAGAATCCACCAAATTAAGTTAATCCCAAGTAATTTATGATTTAAGGATTTATTATTTTTCATAGAAACCTCAGTGAAACATTTGTGTCATCAAATCTGAACTTGAGCCTTGGCCTATTAAGAAAACGAATTCATTAAGTAAATTGTAAGTCAACAGAATTTTGTGCAGAGAGAGCAGGGTAAACTTAAACAGTTTTTTAAACTCTGCTCTCTCTGTGTACTTGGTTATGAACGTCAAAGAAGTCTGGCAAAAAAGTCTAAACCGTATTGCAGAAATGCTAGCGCATTGGATTGCCACAATAGTCAACCGTGCCAGGGCCTTCTTGATCAATGTCAAATTGACTTCCAACACAAGAAGCAAGAATCCAATCGGAAGGGGGTTTGTTTGCATTAAAAAACCACCCCGGTCCTCCGATATCTTTTTGCGTGTTCTGATATATGTAATCTCCACGGTTAATGTATGACCTCGCCGATCCATGCTTTTCAAGGTTTGCGGCCCAATTATCTAATATCGTATTACCTCTAAACAAATATGGCGGATAGTCAACACTTGCCCCCTTATTCCAATTATATACATCCAACATTACTACGTGCACGCTAATCTTTGAGTCCGTATTATAAAACCATAGAAATGGTTTCCTATCGAGTCTGCCAGAAAGTTCAACATCAATTCGAAATGATCCGAAAGTTCCAGCTACCTCTCTTTGTTCATCACGGCGCCCTAACGCTATTCCTAGATAATCTGCAGTATAACCCTTGGCATAAATGTCAGGACCTATATCACTCCAACTACAATTGGCGAGACTGGCAAAATTTTTCTGAACATACCAGTTGACAAGATCATTGATTTGGTTATGAATTTCAGGCATACCAACTTCGATCGTGTTTTGTATAAAATCACTAGAAAGTCTCCTCTCGCCTCCCGCACCCTGAAGATAATAATCCATAGCATCAGCAGTTTGGGTTAATCCATCTGCGCGCATTCTATCAGCCAATTGGTGATACCAAGAATCTGTAAATTCGGTAGTTCCTTCCTTTAGATCGGTTTCAAGTTGATCGCAATTTGCTTTCGTAAATAAGCCCCCATCTGCATCTTGCCATCCGCTTTCAGCACATAAGCCCGAAGGATCAGTACTGTCAATCGGATTCCCCTTGGTATAAATATATTTATTTAAAGATAGTGGGCTGTGCGGATTTCCTACCCACGTATCCCTGGTTAAAAACCGCCCTAATCTAGGTGAATATTGGCGCGCCCGCAGATAGACCAATTCACTGTAATCCCCCTGAAATGCATCGGTATAACCGTAAGTCTCAAAGTTTCCCAAAATTCCCTTTATCTGTGACTGTACCATAGTATCCCGACATGCCCAAGGCAACCTCTGCAGCTGACCCGGTAAACTTATCTCATTTTGACCCACTTGCCAGAATCGCTCAAATGCCAGATGCGGGAATTCACCCTGTAGGTTGTACCACAAAATGTTTTCGGCCACTCGGACTCATCGAGATCATCTCATCGACCAGCAAATGAACATAAGTGGACGGGTTCGGAAACCGCTGTTTGCCTTGAGGATGTTTTTCGAGAATTGCCTTTGAACAGCGGATAGCTTGCGTTGTCCGGACGATCAATTCGCTAAAAACGAACTGGTCTCGTGGTATGCCGGCATATGTTCTCGCCGAAGGTAGTCTTTGGCTTCGCCGCCGCTCCCAAAAGGGCGGGTGGTCTGCTCGAAATGCAAGATGTACCAAAACTCAAAAGCCGGGTTGGAAATTGCCAGCGCATATTCGCGCTGATCAGCTTTACGCACTGCCTCGGCAAAGGTAGGATTTTGATGGGGATTTTCAACGTCAAACACGCACCACACTTCTTCAAAGGAGCTGGCGGAAGTTCTTGCAGCACGGACAGGATGCGAGTCATTGGATGGAAAGCCCAATGAAATACAAGTCACCGGTAATGCACCGTCTCAAGGGTACAATGTAATTGTGTGGTTGCCTCCAGATTAGCGATTCGAGTAGAGTTTCACAAAGGCATATGCCTGACTTTCCAAAAGAAAATCACGGTCTTCATTTCGCCAGCCAGAACTTGCCAATGTGTGGATGCTGAGAAGCAACCTTTTCCTTTGATTACTTCGCCTTACTTTGTGTAGGGGCCTAAGAAACGCTCACCATTGAAATGAATCAGATGGGTTGGCGCATCCGCAACCCATACTTCGGTTTCCCAAGAAATCTCATTCAGGTAACGGGCCATTGCCGAGCGGTCAGGAAAAGCAGTGACATACACCAACCCCGCTGTCGAGGCTTTGAATAACTCAGCCAACTCTGTATGTCGTTTGGCATCCATCGGCCCGTGGCTGGTCACAGACTCCACCAACAACAGCCAGTTTCGGTCGCGCATATAAAGCACCACATCCGGGAATTTGCCATGCTGGTCAAAGATCAATCCCAGGCTGGCAAATGTCTTATCATCAAAATACACCATCTTTGCGCCCGTGTCGCCTACGTACAAAACATCCGCTCCTGGCGCAAAACGTGGCCCAAACTCCTCCACAATTGCCTTGATCAGAATGTTATGGTCGCCAGGGGTCAATTGAAGTGTTCCGCCTGGCAGCGTCAAAGGCACCATTGTCATTTCCCGCGCGTGAGCATAGTACCCAGCCAGGGACTCGCGCACTCCACTGTAGGATGTCAGCCGCTCCTGCCAATCCTTATTGCCCATCGCCTGGATCAATTCAAGCGCATGGCTCTCAATTTGGTAGACAGTTCCCGGGCTGTTTATCGGCCGAGTTGGGTGATCAGGATTCATGGTGGCAATACCAGCCTGCACAAACTGGTGCATTGTAAATCGTCGAAAAGTCTCGCGTGAATTCGGCGCGTACTGACGGCCATAATGCTCACGCGCGAACTCCATGATTGGTGTGATGCCAATTAGTGGGTTGCGCGCCAAAGCCCAGGGTTCGTCCGCCTTCAAATCGAGCAATGCCAGCAAGGTTAGCGCGGAACGTTCATTGCGTTGGGCGCGAGGCAAACCAAGGTCCGCCAGTATTTCAAGAGCTTCCCGGATGCGGTTTTGTATGTTGACAGGGTTGGGGATGGCGTCCGTGGTCATGTTGGTTATCTCCGCTTCAATTAATTTATCAATCGTATCCTGGTTGGGAAATGTATCCCCGACAAGGGTTGCCATTCGCTTTAGCGCATCTCGATCCGGGTATGGCAGGCTGCGCAAATCAGAAGCATTCACCTGGGTATGTCCGGAAAACTGCCTGAAGTACATGTCTACCAGGGTGGAATTCAAGTAAACTGCCAGGCCTCTGGCCAGCATGGAATCCAGCCCTTTTCCAGCCGTATGAAAAACGTTCAGGTGATTTTCAAAACCCACCTTCGCGGCCGGCACTCGCTCCGGCGAATGGATCCCGGCCACAATGCGCCGCTTTTCTTCTTTTGAGCTGAACCGGCGCGTGAGCACATACCAGCCGTTTGGCATGAGGGTTGACCGGCT
This sequence comes from Anaerolineales bacterium, assembly GCA_038249405.1. Classification (GTDB taxonomy): domain Bacteria; phylum Chloroflexota; class Anaerolineae; order Anaerolineales; family Villigracilaceae; genus UBA5195. The sequence continues at coordinate 500 of JBBRWF010000355.1, read as the reverse complement.
TGACTCGCTCTCGTTAATCGCATTCGGTTTCCTCCCGCCGGGTTTGGGCCATTCCACAAAACTGTTCTTAAAGTGTGCTGGATAAATCAGCGGATGGCTGTTTGCTTCCGGCATCTCGCGGATATCATCCATGGCGCGGAAATCCACCACAGCACCCGTGCTGACCTGGATTCCGATGGTTGGCAGTGAACAAGTAAACCGGTGGATGCGCTCGGTGACAAGTTGATCGATTTCGCTTGAAGCAATATTGATCACTTTATCTACATCATCAGGCCGCACAACTTGCGAATAATCCACTTCTCGAAGAGTCAGATCATCCATATCACCGTTCTGGCTGGATGAAATTACCACCCTGCCTTGCTGCCCACCCTTGATGGCGTGGATAATGATATTTTCCTGGAGCACATCATTATCCTGGAAAGCCTGATCCCGCGCCACAAACACATGCAGTTGGCGAATGTTCATTGCGCCCAGGAAAAAACGCCGGAAGACTTTGAAAT
>JBBRWF010000354.1:0-5262 GCA_038249405.1 Anaerolineales bacterium | reverse complement strand
TTTACGCAGTGGGGTTATAGTAATAGATGCTAAATCATTGGATGAATTTTTTTCAAAGTATATTGAAGACTCGGCAGCTCTGGAAAGGTGCCGTTCACGCTCATCGATACGATCTGCAAGTCGTTTGATTCCATTCAGATGCCAGTCACTGATCGTGCTGTAAGGATCCACCCCTGACTCACCCCCGATTAATTTGTATCGGGCAACCTCCTCAGCGGAACATTCTTCGGCACGTTTCCCGTAAACAAATAGCAGGATGGCGTGATCGATCTCCCCCCACGCTTCCCTTAACGATGAAGGCTCGCGAATACCGAACTCGGCTGGCCCAAAGTAGTGTGCTGCCAGAATCCCAAATTCACCCCAGCGGGTATCCAGGCGCTTTCCTTTTTTGGGGGGCGAGGCCGGCATTAATTCTTTAAATAAGCCCACAACTGCGCTTGCCAGAACGGTACCCCGGTGTTTAGACCCTGGCGAAAGGTCTGAGCCCAGGGCAGACTGAACAATCAATTTCTCTGCCCAGGGATGGTCATCCAACTGCTCAGGATGGCGCAGATTTTCAAGAATTTGTTTTACCAGACCGACTCTCTCATCCAGTGGCATACTATTAATCCATTACCTGTGAAAAACATGATTGAAAAACCGTGGTTTATGTTTTGAATTTTTCAAAACGGTTTACTCACGGTTTTCCTGGGTCAAATCGATTATTCAGACGATATAGGGATTTAAATTCGGGTGGCGAGCTTTTCAGCAAGATTAAGTATCTTATACGCATTTTTATCTATCAATATTTTTAACTCGCGCGAAACCGGAGTCGCTTCGTCCATGTTCACTGCCGGGTCTGGAATATCATACATAATGCCGTGCACAATTTCAGAAAGCATAAAGGTCCGCGAGCGTGTAGCAGGGAATTCCAGGTTAAGCGCTTCCTTGTGACCGGCTTCCATAACGATGTTCAAATCATAATCAAGCAAAAGTTCTTTGCTCACTGCACGGGTGCGGTGTAATTCAAGTCCCTTCAAACCCAGCCGTCTGGCGATTTGCAAAGTCAAGTCTGGCGCAGGCTGCCCGGGGGTCGCCCAGGTACCTGCGCTTTCAACGCGCCACGTACCGTTGGGTGCTTCAAACTCGATAATATTTCTCAAGCAGGCCGCTGCTAAAGGTGAGCGAAATTGGTTGGCAGTACAAATAAAAAGGATCGAAGGCATATTCTTTACTTTTGCTGAAGCTGAGTTTGGCAGTTTTATTTCTTCACTGGCACAATTACCCAATCACCCTTTTTTAAGAGGCATCCCGGCTCACAACGGTTGTAATGTTGAAACAGCGCCGGGTCTGTTTTTAGTTTAACAGCCAGGGCTTCTATTTTGATTTCAATTTCAGTCACCTTGTACGTGCTGAAAGCAGGTAATGGTGGGTCTATTTCGACCATACCGGGTGCTATGACAATTCCCGTTCCGGCCCAAAGTGCTTGGGGAATCCCGTTGTTCAAGGCTTGAATGACCTCGATACTGGTTTTGTAATCCCGGGCAAGAAATAACATTTGGTCGCCTTCGATTACCATGTGGATGAGAAATTGTTTTCCATCCACGCTAACAGGTATTTCCAGCCCGTGAAATTGTGGTGGCAAAAGGGTCTGTGTTGGTTCTGGGGTTGCCGTGGGCGGGACGGCTGTAGGTTTATCAGTGGATGTTGGTGGTATTGTCGGGCTGGTTTGGGGCTTAACTTCCTCGGTAGCAGTCTGATAGGGTATCTGCGTAAAGGTTGCAGCCAGGCTGGTGAATGTGACGGACTGGTAGCCAAACCATATCAAGATGCCAGCCAATACCACTCCAATAAATAGAACCGGCAGTTGCCAGGGTTTGGTTTGCTGTTTGGGCTTTACAACGATCTGTTTCAATTCAACAGGGAATTCTTTCGTCTCAGGTTTGTGATATACGCTGCATTCTACATGACTTTCGGTAAGGCAATAATGTTCCTGATACTCTAACTTGGGAATGGTCGGACTCTGACAGTGAAAACAGACATTGCCAGTTGATGGATAGGTTAAAGATGTTGATGGATCATTCTTGAGACCCAGGTATGGGCAGCCAGGCACAAACGAAGTTTTTGGTGAAGATTCCATGGAATTAATATTTCTCTCTATGATTTTCGACGAACCCCTTACGGGTTATTTCTTGTTTATTTCAACACTCTCTGTAGCGGCAATCGGATCCGAATTATACTGGTAAGTTCGATAATGATACGGGGAATATTGCTTATAACCGCCGTAATAGCTGCTGCGATTTTGAGGAATGCGGTTGAAAACCACGCCCAGCACATTCGCACCCGCGTGCCTAAGTTGTTGGATTGAGGCGCGAATTTCATCCTGATGGGTCTGCCCGGGGCGCACGATCAATAACACACCATCCACCTTCGCAGCCAGGAACTGGGCATCCGCTACAATGGTCGGCGTGCAATCCACAATTACAATATCCTGTGTTTCCTTTAATTCTGTCAGGATCTCATCCATTTTTGTCGAACCCAGCAGCTCGGTTGGGTTAGGCGGCAGGCTGCCTGTGGTGATGACCGAAATATTTGGGTCATCATCCAGCGTATGAACCACCTCCGAAACAGTCATTCTTCCCCGAAAGATATCAGTCAGCCCGGTCCGGTTGGTCAACTCAAAAAAACGGTGAATAGAAGGACGCCGCAAGTCGGCATCTACCAGCGTTATGCGCTTGCCCGATTGGGCAATAATCGCCGCTAGGTTGGCAGCCACGGTAGATTTCCCTTCACCGGGTACTGCGCTGGTCAGCATAATTGTGTGCAGCGGGCGGCTGATGCCCGAAAACTCCAGGTTCGCACGCAGAGAGCGAAAAGCCTCGGCAACAGGCGAGCGCGGTTGGGCCGCAACATTTAGATGCCCCTTCTTCAAATCCACATCGGCTACTTCTGCCACATAACCCAGCACCGTCAGGCCCAGCAAATGTTCAATATCTTCCGAGGTTTTAATGGTGTCGTCCAGATATTCAACCAGAAACACAACCCCGGCTGCCAGTAACAAGCCCATTACCCCTGCCAAAAGTGTGTACAACCCAGGCAGCGGGCGGATCGGGTTCTCTGGCAGGGTGGCGGGCTCAATCTGTGAAACGCTTGGCGTGTTTTGCAGCTTGCTTAAACGCACCGACTCCAGGCTATTTAGCAGGTTTAAGTAAATCTGCTGGTAAAGACCAAGCGTGGTTTGCAGCTGGGTAAGCTGGGCATCATTGACCGCGCTGCCCTGAGTCGATTTGCCTAGCACCAGCAAGTTACTGTACACCTGGCGGTAAAGCGTCAATATCGGTTGGATCTGGTCAACACGGTTTTGCTTCTCAATAACCAGGGCATTTTTCTCTGGGCTTGCGGGTGGAATTTCCAGGGTGGAAATTTCCTGCTCCAGGCGCGTTGTTTCCTGCTCCAGAGGGGTGATCTGCGCCTGTACCTGGTCGATCTGATCCTGGATACTCTGCTGTGAAAGAGTGTCAATATCCTGGTTGAGCCGCGTGATCTGGTTTTGTACCTGGTCGATCTGCGCCTGCATGCTCGCTTCGGTGGATGCATAACGCCCGGCTTGCAGGGTATCGTTTTGCTCAATGATCACTTCCACCAGCGTATTGGCAATCGCCATCGCCAGTTCAGGGTTCTTATTTTCTACCTGAATTTGAATAACCTGCGTATCACGGATTTGAGTAACGGTGAGATCATCGGCGTTCACTTCGTACCCTAGCCGCTCTGAAACACTCTTGATCAAAGGTCGTGTTTTCAGCAGCTGCATATAAGTGGTGGTCAGCTGCTGCGAGTTAAGGTAGCTATAATCAGAGTTTTTATCTTGTGACGAGCGCGTGATCATAGCCTTGGTTTCTGCCAGGTAGATTGGTGTTTGATAAATGCTGCCTAAAGCTCCCCCAAGAGAACCAAGTACCAACCCTAAAAGTAATGCCCATGCCCAATGACGGAATAGATTCAAATAATGTTTTAATTCCATTTATGTTCTCCATCCAATTTACGAGTAAACATTTGTTTATTCGCTTCTTTTATAATTTCTTTGAAGAAATTTATCAATGATAAATTTGAAAGTTCAGGGTAGTATTATAACCTTAGGAATGGCGAAAGAATAACTTACCTCAAAGCAGTGTCGCCAAGGGTCTGGCGCAGTAATTCCACCGGGCTAAATAGGTATCAAAAACGATGCGCATGGTGTCTTTGAAATCATCGGCCACCTTGCGCCCAATTTGATAGGTCTTTTCGATGATATTGACGATCACCTTCAATCCGGTGCGGGTGGTAGCTGTTTCCAACAAATCCTGAACCAATGCGTGACTGGTAAGAATCACCCCTTGCATGGCGCGTGTCAAATGCGGAAAAACGCGATGTTCGACCGGGTTCCATTTGGAGCAGTAAGGAGGATAATGAGCCATTCGAATTTCGACGGACAAATCCTCGGCCAGTTTTTCTAGTTCGGACTTGAAGATAAAATGACGAGATGAATTGCTTCCACCCCCATCGGCCAAGACCAGAAAGCCTGAGGCACCCGGATAGAGATGGCTGCCATAGTTGAACCACCAATGCCGAAGACAGTCACAGACAAATTCAGCCGTATCTTTGCTGGTTCCCAGATAGACATAGGCTCGGTTGTGGCGCAGATCGTAAATCGTATACGGAATAATCACCCCATCCGCCAAGTAAGGAAAATCGTGGTCGTAAACTCGGATAACTTCCTTCGTATACAAGTGTCCATCTCGATACAGGTTGCCCAAAAGTTCTTTTTTCTTGGTATCGATGCTGATAATCGGTAAGCCAGACGCAAAAAACGCTTCTTTGAGCTGGGTAATATTCTTGAATTGTTCATCCCGGAAGAGAGAAACGCCCAAGCTCTGGCTTTTGCGTGCCTTGCGACGCTTGTATTTGTTCTTTTTGAGCAATTGTTTGACCGTATAAAAACTCACGCTTTGCTCTTCTTTCGACAGTTTCTCGGCGATTTGGTTGGGTGTCAGATTCGTCCTCAGAATTTCGGCATCCATAGGACTGCCAGCCGTGTGTTCTGCGATCACTTGTTCAAACTGCTCATTCAGCTCTGGATGTTGGCTCAAAGTATTTTTTCGGCCGCCACCCTGGTGGCGAAGACGCCCTTTTTCTGGCAGCAACTCTTTACTTTCTAATTCTTTTTGGCCGCGTCGAACCGTCTTGGGTGAGCATCCAAATAAATCGGCTATGTACTGTTGACCTCCCAGTGGCAATTTCTGGGCT
>JBBRWF010000353.1:0-5262 GCA_038249405.1 Anaerolineales bacterium | reverse complement strand
TGCGACCGGGGGTATTGGCGGGGTGCACAAAGAAGCCCGCCTGGATATTTCCACAGACTTGCAGGCGCTGTCCAATATTCCTGTGATGGTGGTTTGCGCCGGAGCAAAGTCGATCCTGGACCTGCCCGCCACACTGGAGTATCTTGAAACAATGGGTGTGCCGGTGGTGGGTTACGGCACCGATACATTCCCTGAATTTTTCTCACGAGGAAAAGATTTACCGGTAAGCATCCGGCTGGATACGCCCGAGGAAGTGGTTGAGTTTGCACGCAGACACTGGGAACTTGGGATGCAATCCGGGGTGCTGGTTTGCCAGCCGATCGCGGAGCAGGATGCCATTCCGGCTGATGAAATCAGCGCCACACTGGAGCAGGTTTCGAACGAGGTTAGGAAGTTACAGGCAGAACATGCCATGAAGGGTCAGGAAGTGACGCCATATGAGTTGAAACGAGTTAATGAACTGAGCGGCGGCAGGTCCCTGCGGGCCAACCTGGCGCTGCTGCTCAACAATGCCAGACTGGCAGCAGAGCTGGCAATCGCGGAGAATAACTAACGTCAATAATGGGTTATGTGACACTGAAGAGGAAAGGTTTTTTTTTGTGTTTTTTGGAACGCGTAGTGTTCCAAAAAACACCACTGTCGGGGCAAACATGCGATTTTCATTTTTTGTGTTATCCATTGTTCAGGTTACTACGCAGGTAGCATCTGCCAGGCAACAAAAAAGTGCGGCTTGTGAAGCGCACTTTTTTGTTGCCTGGATGGAGCATTAAGGTGTGGGGGTCGGGCTGGGCCAGGGGGTATCAGTAAGCGTGGGGGTGCTGGTGGGCGCACGCGTGGACGTGGGAGGCAGCGTACGCGTTGGAGCAATGGTTTTGGTGGGCGGAGGAGTTTTGCTGGGCGCCCTGGTGGCTGTTTCGGTTTTGGTGGCTGTGGGACGCCTGGTTGGGGTGGATGTTTCAGGTTGTCCTTCCACGACAAACTGCCCGACCGATTTCCATTCCAAACCAACAAACATTTGAACTTCATAAATTCCGGGCAGCCACTCATCCGGTGAGGCTACCCGGTTGGAGTATCCGCGCCCGCCTGTATCGCCATCCCAGACCAAAGTCTCGGAGTAAATTAGCTGCCCTTCGCGGTACCAGAGTGCGGTCCATTGGACTCCATTTGACATTTGATCATAGCTGAAACTGGCATATATCGTACGAACCGGGTTGCTGAAAATAGTATCAGGTTTAATAGGTTCATAGGCCGTCAAATCCATATCACGCGAAAAGACAAGCGAACTAAAAACCACACCGGGGTTGGGAGTAACAATGCCTTCGAATTTAGAGAGGATATCAAGCGGGATGAAGGGTGTGGGCGTAATGGTAGGAGTATCAGTTACGGAGGGCGTTTCAGTGATGGTGGGAGTGAGCGTGATGGTGGGGGTGAGTGTAATGGTGGGGGATAGGGTGACGGTGGGGCTGAGGGTGGGGGTGAGGGAAGGCGCATAAAAAGAATATGCCACCGGCTCGCCATATCTGCCCAGGAAGAATGAGAGTACCGCCAGCCCAAAGGCAAAACCGAGCATGCGCCAGCCAAATGAAATGCGCTGCTGGCGCATGCGAAAATACATGACCTTGCGTCCGGACTGAATGGAGCGTATTCCGACAAAAACGCTTATCAGCAAGCCGAACACTGCCAGGAAAATCGCGGTATTGATGCCAGCCTTGATATCCATAAGAAAATTATACCCATAACTGTCCTAAATTGCGCAAATTTGGCAGGCATAAAAGTACTATTGTTTTCAAGGTTGCTGGAGATTGCAGCGCATAACCCAAAACTTGCAATATTTTCATATGTATTGCATAAACCAAATATTTTAGAGATAATCAAGGTTATGAAAGAACTCGTGTTTTTGAAGTTGGGCGGTTCGCTGATCACCGACAAGACGCGGCCTTATACGGCGCGTCCCGATAAACTGACAAGCCTGGCAGCGCAAATTTGCACGGCGATACAGGCCCAGCGAGATGTGTCACTGGTCGTGGGGCACGGCTCCGGTTCCTTTGGGCATACTGCCGCAAAACAACACGGCACCCGGCTGGGTGTGCAAACTGCCGACGAATGGCGCGGCTTTGCTGAAGTCTGGTTCCAGGCTTCGGCGCTCAACCGTTTTGTAATGCAAGCCTTGCACGAGGCGAAGGTGGCCTGCGTTGCATTGGCCCCGGTTTCAGCGGTGACGGCTCACGATGGGAAGGTTGCAGAATGGGATCTGTCTCCCTTAACATCAGCACTGGCGGCGGGATTGGTGCCGGTCATTTACGGTGATGTAATTTTTGATCAGGTGCGCGGAGGAACAATCCTTTCGACTGAAGATTTATTTGAGCATCTGGCAGGCAAGTTAAAACCTGAGCGAATACTGTTGGCCGGGCTGGAAGAGGGTGTATGGGCCGATTTTCCCAAACGGCAGCAGTTGGTGGAAAAAATCACGCCAGCTTCTTTTAATCTGATCCAGGTGGGCGTGGGCGCAGCTCACGGTGCAGATGTGACGGGGGGTATGGATACGAAGGTGCAGCAAATGCTGAGGCTGGTAAGTAAGATTCCGGGCTTAACTGCACAAATTTTTTCTGGCGATCTGCCCGGCAGCATTCTGCAAGCACTGGCGGATGAGCGCCCAGGCACGCACATCTCAGCCAGTTAGATTGTATTGACTTGAATAAGATGGGAAAAACAAAAATATCATGGTAAAAATACAGGAATCATGACAAAACCATGACGGTTGTCTATTGCCAAGATTGTGAAAAAAATCCATAATTAAGCTCGATACCCACTCAAAAATGGAGAAGATATGGCTCGAAAATTCGTTCCCACCCCGCTCAACCTCTTAAACCCTGTCCCTTCCGATATTGACATCGCACAGGCTGGAACCCTGAAACCCATCGTCCAGGTAGCCGAAGAACTTGGCCTTCTGGAAAATGAATTAGAGCTGTACGGCCCTTATAAAGCCAAGATCAAACTTGAGACCCTTGAACGACTTAAGGGCCGCCCGGATGGCAAATACATTGACGTGACCGCCATCACCCCGACCCCGCTGGGCGAAGGGAAAACCACCACTACGGTTGGCCTTTCGCAGGCTCTCGGCGCGCATCTTGGCAAAAACGTTATGACCGTTATCCGCCAGCCATCGCAAGGCCCGACTTTTGGCATCAAGGGCGGCGCGGCCGGCGGCGGTTACAGCCAGGTCATCCCGATGGAAGACTTCAACCTGCACCTGACAGGCGATATTCACGCGATCACCGCTGCTCACAACCTGTGCGCTGCCGCGTTGGATGCCCGCATGATGCATGAAGTCCTCACACCTGATGACACCAAACTGTTTGACGCATTGTGCCCGCCCGATAAAAAAGGCGTGCGCAAGTTTGCGCCAACCATGCTGCGCCGTCTGAAAAAACTGGGCATCGCCAAAACCGATCCCAACGAACTCACGACGGAAGAACGCTCCCGCTTTGCACGCCTGGATATTGACCCCGCAAACGTCACCTGGCGGCGCGTGGTGGATGTGAACGATCGCTTCCTGCGCGAAGTGATGGTGGGCCTGGGCAAAGATGAAGCCGGTTTCGAGCACAAATCTGGTTACGATATCACGGTTGCCAGCGAAATCATGGCCATCCTGGCTCTGACAACTGATCTGGCTGATATGCGCGAACGCCTGGGCGCGATGGTGGTTGCCACCAATCGACGCGGCGAAGCTGTAACAGCCGAAGACCTGGGTGTATCGGGTGCTCTGACCGTTTTGATGAAGGACGCGATCAAGCCGAACCTGATGCAGACTCTGGAAGGCACTCCTGCCATCGTACACGCTGGCCCGTTTGCCAACATTGCCCACGGACAATCCTCGATAATCGCCGACAAAATCGCCCTCAAACTGGCTGATTATGTTATAACCGAATCCGGGTTTGGCGCTGACATTGGCATGGAAAAATTCTTTGATATCAAGTGCCGCTATTCCGGCCTGATCCCGCACGTGGTGGTGATGGTTGCCACAGTGCGCGCATTAAAGATGCACGGCGGCGGGCCGAAGGTGGTGGCTGGCAAGCCCCTGGCTGCCGAATACACTGAAGAGAACCTGGAACTGCTCAAGAAGGGTCTGCCCAATCTTGTCCAGCACATTGAGAACGCGCTGAAATACGGCGTCAATGTGGTTGTGGCAGTCAACTCGTTTGCCAACGACACCGAAGCCGAGGTTGAAATTGTGCGCCAGGCAGCCCTCCAGGCGGGCGCGATGGATGCAGTTGTCTCGCGGCACTGGATGACAGGCGGCAAGGGCGCAATTGCCCTGGCTGAAGCCGTTGTAAAGGCCTGCGACCAGCCCAGCAACTTCAAATTCCTGTATCCATTGGAATTAACGATTAAAGAGAAGATCGAAACCATTTGCCGCGAAATCTACCGCGCGGATGGCGTGGATTACTCGCCCGAAGCCGAGCGCAAGATTGAGCTGTATACCAAGCTTGGTTTCGACAAACTGCCGTTGTGCATGGCTAAAACCCACCTGTCTTTCAGCACGGATGCTGCCCTGAAGGGCGCACCGCGCGGGTTCCGGGTGAACATCAGCGATATCCGCGCTTCGGTTGGCGCAGGTTTCCTGTACCCGCTGCTGGGCACCATGCGCACCATGCCAGGCCTGCCGACCCGCCCGGTGTTCTTCGATGTCGATCTTGATCTGGAGACCGGCAAAGTGGTTGGTCTGTTCTAAATAATTTTTGTATTTACTAACGGGATGGTGGCACTTGAAGAATGAGACCATCCCCCGGGCCCCCTTCCAAAGGAAGGGGGAGACAAACGATTTTTATGTGGAGTTTTGCGCCAATAGCAGGCTGCCAAAGACCGGCGAAACTCCACAGGCGGGGCACGTTACGCGATCCGATTTTCTTTCTCTGGATGGCCAATTTCAGGATGATTTTCACTGTTTTAAAGTACCCGTACGTAAATACCAATCCTTGAACTGATAAAATCCCTTCACCCAAGCGGTGAGGGGATTTTTTATTTGGTGTGGAGATTTAGCGTTGATTTAATTGCACAGGGGTTTTAGCACTTCATCAAAACCGGATGCTTCGGTGTATCCGGACCAGCGATACAAAATCTTGCCGGCTGGGTCAAGCAGCGCGAATTCCGGCGAACCCGATGGATTGATTTTTTCATGCCAGACGCTGGAACCATGAAAATTCACGCGTTCGAGGGTAAGGCAGCCCTGATATTCCCGGCGAGGTCCATTCACGATGGGCT
>JBBRWF010000352.1:0-5282 GCA_038249405.1 Anaerolineales bacterium | reverse complement strand
GGCATAGTTCATGGTCGCATCCAGGTTGTCGCCCTGCAGCTGGGAAGTACCGTCAAATAAATTTTCGCCCAGCAGGTATGCCTGCGGGTTTTCAACTTTAACCGCCTGGCGAATGCCCGCCCAGACTTCAGATTCCAATTGATCCTTGCCATGCCGGGCAAGCATATTGGCAACATCCACCCGCCAACCATCAATCGCGTAAGGCTGCCTGAGCCAGCGGCGAAAAACCGCATCTGGCCCGGAATAGATCAAATCGCGCAACCTTTGGCTGCGATAATTGAGCTTTGGCAGACTGCGAACACCCAGCCAGCATTCGAAATCATGCGGGTGGCTGTGGAAGGTAAAATACTCTGCCTCAGGAGCAGCCAGGTCCGCCAGCGCAGATTGAAACCAGGGATGGTTTATTCCGCAGTGATTGGGGACAATATCCAGAATAAGACGCAAGTTATTCGCTGCACTCGCCACACGCAAAGCCTGCAACGCTGAATTACCGCCCAGATGAGGATCTACATTCTCATAATCAATCACATCGTAACGGTGATTACTTAAAGCGCTAAAAACAGGGTTGAGGTATATAGCGTTGACCCCCAGATCCACTAGATAACCCAGGTTTTGCGTTACGCCTGGCAGGTCGCCGCCGTAAAATTCGACCATCGCCTGCGGCCAGGGGCTTTGAGGCTCACCCCACGCGACAGCACGCGATTGCACTCCGTGATATTCAAACTCACCGGTTTTAACGTTGCTCTCCGGCTCGCCATCGGCAAAGCGGTCTGGAAAGATCTGGTAAAACACGCTATCGCGTACCCACACAGGCGCAGCATAATCCGCCAGCAGGCGAAAATCTTCGGCATCCGTCGGGACATACTGGTGGAGGCCGCTTCCGTTATACCACCAGGCACCCTCCGCGCTAAAAATGAGAAAGCGATATCCTGTGACCCGCATACTCAGGCGCAGCGTTGCCTGCCACCAGGCGCAGTTGTAAGCCCCGGCAGGTTTTGGTTCATCAAGGTGCATCTCAACAAACAACTGTTCGCCGTCCGGGCAGGTACGCAGCAGAATACGTTCAATCCGCGCATCGACGGCTGCGCGTAAACGAAAGGTAACTTCCTCGTCCAGGTGCAGCTCCTCGCCGGATGCAGAGCGCACATAGCGGCTGGACCCATCGTGGTGAATTGAAGCAAGATAATCAGGCACAGGGTTCATCGTAAAACCCATCCACACAATAAATAGGCCGATTCGAAAACCATGTTTTCTCCAATACCAAGTTAACCGGGTAGGATATGCTTATTGAAGTAAATCCAGGTAACAACCTGATAGACCCTTCTCTGGTCAATAAGATCTGTGATTGCACAACAAGTGTATCTACCGGCTATCACCAAAATAAGATTTCGGATACTCCCCTACCAGAGGCTCTTCGTCACGGATTGCCAGAAGCAGGGTGGATTCGGATGGGTAATAGGCCCTTCTATCGTTCACTGCACGATGAGGACCGGCAGGCAATCCCTGCCCCCACCGGGTGCTGCACCAACGGGTATTCACCACAGGTAATTTTCCGGGTTGCGCCGTAGCTGTGCCAACCCTAATGGTTATGGATATATCCTTATTTGAGAAATTTTCGGAAAAACTGTAGTGATTATACTCAGCTTAAAAGCCAAAACTAATGCCAAAAACATGCTATCAAGGTAACCGCATTTGGATTTTCTTAGGAAATGAAACCTTGTTTTCAAATGCGCTTGTACCGGGTAGCAGGATTCTCGCAAGACCAGTTTCCAACTTTTTGGTATGTGTATACAAGTGTGAGTATATACCTTGCATTTGTAGAAATTACGTTCTAAAATAAGGCCGCAGATCTCTTTTTTATCTGTTCAGGAGAAACCCTATGAGTACCAACGCTCAGGTAGTCCAGACTCAGATCAGCAACTTCAAGAAAAGACCGGCAAAACCCCGATTGGAATGAAGATGCCATCTGAGGCGCGCTGGCGGTGATAGGGCATACCGCTTATCCCCTGGTTGAGATCAGCCAGGCGGTTTGCGTTCTTAACTGAAAAAATTAAATTAAAAATTGTGCCTTTTTGTGCATAATTGTGCATAATTGTGCCTTTTTGTGCGTTTTTGTGCCTTTCCTGCGCCTGCCGGGTTTTGTTCCATTAGCGGTACAATCCATCATGGTGGCCCCCAGGAAAATCTGCTGATCAAAAAAATAATGATCTCGGTTGTCCCCCACAGGTTTAACTTTGGGTTTCTCCGTGTGCTCTCCGCACTCCACGATGAAAGCATTTTATTAACAAGGATTAAAACCATGAAGCTTAAATTCATCAGCGTCATTGTGGAAGACCAGGAAAAAGCATTGAACTTTTATACAACCATTCTCGGTTTCGAGAAAATGGCAGATATACCAATGGGAGAATTCCGCTGGCTTACCGTAACTTCTCCCGATGGAATCGAGGGCGTAGAACTGGTATTGGAGCCAGCGGCATTTCCACCAGCTCGCATCTACCAGAAAGCCTTGTTTGATGCGGGCATCCCACTCATTGCGCTCATCACCAAAAACCTTGCTGCAGACTTTTCGCGACTGCAAACTCTTGGAGTTAAGTTTCGCGGGGAACCTGCGAACATGGGTCTCATTACATCTGTAACCTTCGAAGACACATGCGGAAATCTCATCAATCTTGTCCAACCGGGCATACCATAACAGATTCAGCCCATTACTGTTGCCGCGGAATATTGCTGCAAAGGGATCAAGGATTTTTTTTATGATAATTTCAATCTGATCCGTGGTCAGGCTAACCCACACTAAGAAAATCAATAAATAACTTTTGGGAGATTAAATGGCAATAGAAACGATCATCGTCGGTATTGGCGTCATTATCCTCTTCTTTTTACTGATCCTGGTTATGATTGTGGCTGTTTTGTTCGTCCAGTTTCAGAAAATAGAAAACAACAAGGGCGGAGATTCTCAACTATTGCCGCAGATGGCAACTTTTAATGAAAAAATGTCGCACATAGAATCCAGCCAAAACCTGGTGAATCAAGGTGTAAATACCCTGGCAAATGACGTGCGCGGATTGAGCGAAAGAATTTCCACCGTTGAGAAAAATCAGGGCGCGGTAAACCAGGGTGTAGGGTATTTAGCCACCAATGCCCTCTCTGCGATCACCGAGCTTAAATCCCTTACAACTGGTCTTACTGAAGCAACCGGCGCAATGAGAGTCGAATTATCGCGCGCAAAAAATGATTTAACCGAGCTGCATACCCATGTTAAAACTGGACAGGAAACCGAACGCCAGGTGGCAGAGTCGGTTCGCCGCTTGGAAACGATCATTGCCGGAACTCAAACCAAAGGTTCTGCTGGCGAAAATGTTCTTGAAGTGGTGTTTTCCAAACTGCCGGTTGAATGGCAGGTGCGTGATTTCAAAGTCGCTGGAAAATCTGTTGAATTTGCGCTCAGGCTGCCCAATAATTTAATTATGCCCATTGATAGCAAATGGGCAGCAACCAATCTGCTCCAACAATTTATCAACTCAGAAAATATTCAGGAACAGCAAAGATTAAAAAAAGCCATTGAGGATGCTGTGTTGCTGAAAGCCAGGGAAGTTAGAAAATATCTCGACCCAAGCATTACCGTAAATTTCGGCGTGGCTGTTGTTCCAGATGCTGTTTATGACCTTTGCACAGGCATTCAGGCTGAAACTTTTCAAATGAATGTGGTCCTGGTCAGTTACAGCATGTTTGTCCCTTATCTGTTGCTGGTTTTCCAGACCACCTTGAAAAATAGTCAAAGTATTGATCTACAAAAACTGGATGCTTACCTCCAAACTGCACAGGAAAGTATTAAAATACTACAAGAAGAGCTGGATGGGCGCTTTTCAAGATCAATAACGATGATGAACAATTCACGTGATGATATGCGCGCTGTGCTGGGTAAATTAGGTGGCAGCCTGACGGGTCTCCAAATGGGAGCGGCTTCTGTACATTCCCTGCCTGAACCTGTTGAAAATTTGCCTGATAAATAAAAACAATTCACAGGAGATATCTTTCATGCCAAAAAAACAGTCTGAATCTGTTCCAAAGTCAGTGGAACCGGCGTATTTAGCCATCGTGAACTTAACAGACGCAGTCTGTAAGCAACACCTCAACGACGAATACGCCAGCTCATCCCGCCGCCTGGCGGCACCCCTGGCTCGCAAAAGACCTTCGCCCATCTTGCGCGGCAAGGCGGAAATTTGGGCCTGCGAAGTTGTATATGCGCTCGGCACGGTAAATTTCCTGTTTGACAAAGCCCAAACCCCGCACATGCGGGCAGATGAATTATGCGAAGTATTTGGAGTCAGCGCAAGCAGCGGGGGAAACAAGGCAAGGTTTATTCGTGACACGCTGGATATGTACCAATTTGACCCCAACTGGAGTTTGCCAGGTCTGGTAGAAGAAAATCCTCTGATCTGGATATTAAAGGTCAACGGTATGCTGGTGGATATTCGCGCAATGCCTCGCGAGGCGCAAGAGGTTGCCTTTGAAAGAAGATTAATTCCGTATATTCCGGCAGATCGGTTAAAAGACTGATGAGCTCAGACATCCTCGAAGACGCCCGCGCATATCTGGTAAATTTTCTAAAGGGCAAGTCTAATAATCCAGAAACAAAACACCCCTGGAGAAAAGGCTGGGAATTTGCCGTTATTCATTCTCTGCGAGTTGAATCTTATGCACTGAAAATTCTTAGCCGTGAACAACATTCTCTTTCTGAATATGAGATCACCCTGATCCGGCTGGCCGCTATATTGCACGATATCGGCAGATTGGATAAAAGAGAAAGTCACGCAGGCTTTGGGGCAGAAATTGCTAAAAATTGGCTTCAAGAAAATTCGGAACTTTCTCTACGAAAGTTTGATGTGGACAAAGTGGTTGAATTGATCGCTGACCATTCAAATAAAAATATACGTGAGCAAGATTTTTGCAAAGCGGTTTTGAAAGACGCGGATACTCTGGATGAAATCGGCGTGATCTCCATTTTTATGGCGGGTAATTGGTTAAAAAACCAATCCCCATTTTTCTTTCACGATCTGCGTCAAAGGCTGGTGGATGTTGAACTTCCCTTCTGTGATAAAAAGCTCGCCATTTTGAATACCGAAGGGGCCATAGCGATCTTACGTGAGAAAAAAAGGGCACGGTTCAAAGCTAAGAAATAGCACCTTTACAAATTGCTGAGAGACAGGCAGCCACTGAACGGATAAGATAGAGTTTCCAGACAAAATCTATTCGCCCAGAGGCTACCTGCCATGACAGTT